>NZ_BAAILP010000067.1:0-12724 GCF_054589055.1 Novosphingobium sp. 11B
AGATACCTGGCGGATGATCCCCCAGATCATCTCCTTCATCCATGACCAGTGTGCCTTTGCAAGAACCTTGACCGTACACTGAAGCCTCTCCACATCCCACGTGGGGTCCAAGCAGCGGTTACCCTTCGCCGCTGAACTGAATAAGCAATGGCCTGCTTCGCTACGCCCTACGGGCTCCGCTGCGCAGGCCATTGCTCAACCCGCGCTCATGCGCAACAAAGCTGCCCGGCTCTAATCCCGACTGGAGGAAATCCGGGGGTCACGTCACGCATCATGAACATTGGACGTCGAGAATGAGCACGTTGGTTCTGATTAACGCAGATTGGTATTAGGGAGACACTCAGTGAATGAGTTGAAGCTGCCCGGCGTCAACGTTAGCGCCGAAGCAGTTCCTTTGCCGTCCGGATGACCCGAGGACCGACGACGCGTTTGACTGTGTTGAGAACCTTGGTCCGATTGTCCAGTTCGAGGTAGCGGACCATCTTCAGGGCATTGCTTTCATCGTCTGGATTTACGAAAACTTCGACGAGCATGGGGCGATCTCGTTGTTCGGTCGCAAAAAGCTGCGTCGCGATGACATCGCTTTCCTGTTTGCTTGACACGCGGAGGTACTCCAATCCAAGGCCATTAGCATAGTATTGACCGAGATCGGGTGCGCGGCTGCTAAAATGCCCGTCGGCAGCAATAAACTTGTTTGCGTCTCCCGGGAAGGCAGCGCCCGCGTGACCGTACTGTGTGAATTCAGTCCCTTTACCATTGTTAATCAGAAGGATGCGCACGTTGGGCGCTAAATGGCGATTACCAAGCGCGTTCATATCATAGAAGAACGCAAGGTCGCCAGTTACTAGATAGAATGGCCGGTGAGGATCGGCAAGCGAAGCCCCTATCAGTGACGACATGCAGCCATCTATTCCAAAGCCTCCCACATTGGATGCGGTGCGTACTCCAGTCGGAAGCTCGAAGAAATTCCAAGCCCGCAAACTGTTGAGAATGGCGAAGTGTACCACCGCATTACCAGGTACATGCTGAGCGAATTGCGACGCAAGCCATAGGTTAGAAAACGGCAATTCCGGCATCTTCCCGCGAATCGCCTCTAGCGCTGTTTTACAAAGCTCGTAATAGACATTAGTTCTTGCCACGCCTTCGGTATAGCTGCGGAAAAAGCGCTGTTCTGACATTTCAAATATGTTGCTAAGTTTCCGAAATGTATCACGAAGCTCGCCATCAGGGCTGACGCGCCAGACTTCACGTCCCATTAAAGGCGTGGTGTCATAGTCACCCGAAACTTCACCAATATGGATCAATACGTCTGGGGCAAGGTGCGATTGGTCGGCTCCGAATTGTCCGCCGATCAGTGAACTCAGGATACGATATTTCCCATGATATCCGCTACTGTGGTCGCAGAAAACCACTGCATCATTGACCTCGCAGAATCGATCTAGTGATGCGATTTCGTCAGGCGTCCAAGTCTTGTGTGCACCGACGAATACCGCGACGCGACCATTAAGTGCGGGAAGAGCTTCACTGTCCGCCGTCCACCGCTTGATCTGTCGAGTTTTGGGCAATTCTTGTTGGTCAAAGCGCCGGCTGTAATTTGTGGGAAGGTTAATATGCACAGGGCCGCCGCCGTGCCGGCTCAATTCAAGAATCGCACGATTGACTTTCATTTCGCATTCCCAAATCTCCTCTTCGTTTTGCACGATCGGGAGTTCTACGCTGAGCTTTGCCACATCAGAGGGAAGGGTGCTGCGGTCGATGACCTGAGCAATCAGGTGCCCGGCGCGCGCGCGCCATTGCATAGAGGTCAATGCCAACACGGGCAATTTGCGATAAAAAGCTTCGGTTAGGCCGGGAAGATAGTTGCGTGATGCAGTCGCGCCCGTGCAACTCAGAACAACGGGCTCCCCCGTTTCTGCTGCAAGACCGCAAGCCATGTATGCGGCCGATCGTTCGTCTACCGCTGAGTAAACCTGAAAGAACGGATCGGTCTGGACGCTTCCTACGAAGGCCATGTTCGTCGTCCCGGGCGAGGCGATAACTTTCCGGATGCCGTGTGCCTTTAGTAAGGCAATGACGATCTGGGTGTGTCGTTCGTCGGTGTAGTACGTCATTTGGACCTCAGCATCGTGCGCGTTTTTGATTGTATTGGGTTAGGTAACTTCGGGTTGCACACCCAAATGGATTCACGATCGTGGTACGAAGCTATCGTGGCAGGGTGCCATGGACCAATTAGCGCCGGTGCTTCAGCAATGGCGACGGTTTTCCGGAATGAATTTAACAGCGCTGCCATGACATGAACTATTCCTTTTGTATTAGGGTCATACCGCCATCACAGATTATAGTCTGTCCAGTGATATAGTTAGACGTGTCGCTGGCCAGAAATAAGGCAAGTTCTGCAATCTCTTCAGGAAGTCCGGCCCTTCCAACAGGAATCTCGGCGTCAAACACATTGTCATTACCAATTCCGAGCATTCTGCCGGCTGTCCTTCCAGGGGCTAGCCCATTCACAACAATGTTGTGCGGCGCCAAATTCAGAGCCAGCCCTTTCGTCATCCCAACGACATCCCATTTGGTCATGCGGTAGGGGTATGCGCCGGGAGTAAAGCCGGACGTCGATGAGATGTTGATGATCTTTCTGACGCGGTCATTGATGGGAGTCCGCAACCACCGCTTCGCAACTGATTGCGTAAGGAAGAACAGCCCCTTGGAATTGACCGCATAGACCCTATCCCAACCTGATTCAGAGACATTTGGGAACGATTCACCGATCAGAATTCCGGCATTGTTTACCAGTATGTCAATTGGACCACCGAGAATTGTTTCGACTTCGCTTAGGTTTTTATCGGAAGCGGTGACATCTGCCACATCCCAGCGGAGCCAGTGCAACCTGTCGGAACCGACGCTATCAATGGCTTTACGCAGATCGACTTCGTTTCGCCCGGTGATGACCACAGATGCACCGGATGCGATGTACCTCCTAGCGATTGCGAAGCCTATACCTAGGCTGCCCCCGGTGACGAGGATCCGCTTTCCTGCGAGGATCGCGTTGTGATCGAGCGTACGAATTGTGGTTTTGACCACGCCACCATTCCGCCACAGTTGGATAGCACCGCGGTGGAGAAGTGCTAGTTTGCGAAGCCCGCGCGATAGCCTGCCGGACATAGGTTTCGTAAGTGATGCTTGTGTCATAGCCCTGCCATTTGACGTATGAGCGAGATGCAGAATGCTTTGCCACGGATAGCGGCTCCGCTGCAAAGGCGTACTGCCAAGACGGAACTCATCGGCCTATTCCAAATCTTGCGCTACGCTTTTGGATCATCGCATGAACTGAATTTCGTTCGTCTTGGCTCAATCCGAGTGCGTACACTACAACGGCCGGAAGAAGGCCTACTAATCCTGCTGCAGCGACCCCTTTTGTCGAAAAAAATGACTGGTCGAGGTCAGGCATAAAATCAACAATAGCCAAAACCAGTGCCGATGAAACTCCCACGACCAAAAGAACCGGCAGTCCTACTACACGCAGGAAGGCGCCAGAAGGCAATCCGGTTAAATAACTCGCAATCGCTAGCCTAATCACTAACATGACAATGTTAATGAAAATTGCGACTAGATAGACTGAAAATGCCGGATAGCCCATGCTTATGAGGATCCAAGAAAAGACTAAAACCAGTGCCTGCGCAAAACCCAGCGATAGCTCGTAAAGTTTCATTTGACCCGTCGCCCTGCAGGCCGTCATAAGAGTAAGACTTACTGCCGTAATAGCGTTTTCAATGAGAGCTAGTCGGGTGAAAAGTACGGTTTCTGAAGGGTATTGTCCTAGCCATATCTTCAGCACCCACGGCATCATAACCAAAAGGGGAAGCGTTACCATCCAGATCAAAAAGAATGCGATTTTTGAGCCGACAAACACTAACGAGAACATTTGGTCTTTTTCACCAGCAGCGTACGCCTTGATGATCGGTGGATGAAGCGCAGCCGAGAAATTGGTCGAGAACACCAATGCCTGTGCGGCTACCGACATGGATAACGCTCTGGCTGCTACGGTCGCGGGATTGAAGGCTTGATTGATTAAAATCGTTACAGCCTGATTCCTGCTGATCGTAGTTATTTGTCCAAGTATAGTCCAACTTGCAAAGCCTGCCATTTCGCGAAGGGTCACTATTTCCCGCCTGATTGGCCCCCATCTACACTCTGCATATCGCTGACTGCAAAAAATCCAGTAAGCACCTGCCATCCCGAACGAGCATATACAGAGCAGTGCGCCGTAGACGATGAGGCCGTTGCCAGCCAACACGATGATCGCGAGTGCCGCACCGAGGCGCAGCCCTGCTTCAACTACCGAAAAAAGGGCGAAGACGTGCATGTCCTCGTGTGCCATGATGATTGAAGAATAAAAGCCCGACAGATTGGCGGCAATAAAGGACACAACTGTAAGTTGAAAAAGAACTTGGGTGATGAAAATTTTGTCTGGGGAAACGGCTAAGTGATATGTGACAAACCAGATGCCTACAGTTTCCATGCCGAGGAAGATTAGTATTGAAACTCCGCCGCAGAGAAGAAGGCTGGCGTCGTAAACGCGTTTAAGGACTGCGTCACGATTCCTGTCTGCGCCTAACGCGAACGCCAAATATCTCTGACTTATTGTCGATAATGCTGTTGGGAGAAATGCTCCGATTGCCACTACGTTCACAACTACGTTGAATAGGGCGAAGTCATTAACTCCTAACGTCTTTAGAAGCACGCTCACAGCATAAAGGTTGATCGCCAAGATTAGAAATTGGCGCGTAAAGAGGGCCGCGGTGTTTCTCAGTAGCCTTCCGGATCTCATCTGCTGCCGCCGTCTTTAATTAAAAGGCAGCGCATCTCGGCGAACGTCTGGTGCAGAACTACCGGATGTTTCCAAGCCCATCGCGGCGATCCGCCGAGCGAAATTGCCATCATGATGCGCGCAAATCGGTTAGTGCAGTCAAGAACCTGAAGGCGGCAGAATTAATTGAACGCCTCGCTACACTCATCGCAACTATCCAGCGCGAAAGTTGAAGCACTTCGCGCTGCACGCTCATTGCCTCTCGGATTAACCGTAACTTATTGCTGCCGGACATAGCTTTGGTTTCGAACTGGTTGATGCTAATGACCGTATCAAAGCTTTTCATGGCGGTGCCTGCAAGCGACATGCGGGCAAGAGCGTCATAATCGCCAACGACTTTGTATCGGCTTGAGAAAAGGAATCTCTGATGCAATTCGCGCTTGATGAAAGTCGCCTGATGTAAGCCAGGCTGGCCATGCCAGATATAGGCTGGAGGCTTCACTTTGCGTACGACTTGACGGCCGCCGAAGTCCATCAGTGAAGCGAAGAAACCGATGTCGGGCGTCTCGTGCTTCCTGAGTTCATAAGCGGCGGTTTCTAGCGACGAGGAATCGAGCAATCGGTCGCCCGCGTTGAGAAATAGTATGTATTCGCCCGACGCAAGGGCCAGTCCCTTATTCATCGCGTCGTAAATTCCTTTGTCGGGCTCGCTGACGCCAATAGCTGTGCCAGTCGCGAACTGGTCGAGGGCAAGCGCTCTCGTACCATCGGTCGAGTTGCCGTCGATAATAACCCACTCGAGATCACGAAAAGTCTGTTTGGCCAGCGTTTGTGCCGTTTGTCGGAGGCTGTCCTCTGCGTTGCGAACAACGGTAACAATGCTAAAGAAAGGAGCGATCATACAAGATTTCTTTCCAACGGCGACGCCGCGACGCGGGGCAGGGCTTCGGTTTGCTGCGGCCTCCGAGCCGATCACGCGCTGGTGTTTCGACCAGGTAGTAACCAGCGGCAGCCAGAACTAAAACTATCGCCAAAAAGATTATCGTTTCCGGCCAATGCCACCCTGAAGCGGTAAAATTTAACCCAAAGGGAATGGCGTGGCGCGAAATGCGCATTAAGATATTCAGGACTGGAATGTGCAAAAGGTAAATGCCGAGCGACCAAGACCCAAGTGCCTGAATTGGCTTAGTGGTGAGGGCTTGACTGAGTGGGCCCCTGCGAAGCGCGAGTGCCACAGTCAGTAGCCCACAGACTAGCACAAATACGAACGACCCGACCCCTTTCGGGCTAAACCAGAGTAGTAGTGCTGCTAACGTAAAAAAAATTCCCTCAGCTGCAGTGGCCTGTACTCGATTCACAATTCCCGAAAGTGAGACTAAACGGAAAAGCGGAAGCATCGATACCCCGCAGAAAAAGCCGAATAAGCAGCGCAAAAATGAGAATTGAATCGGTGTAGAAAGGTACATGCCGTTACTTACCAATACTAGTGCTGTGAGTGCTAGTATCGCTACGGCCGAGCTATAAAGCCAGCGTCCGTTTGCCATCGCGCTGAAGGCGAAAATGAAATAAACAAAGAATTCTACCGAGATTGTCCAACTGGGACCATTCCACACCGCATGGTCATATATCCCCATGCCGTGGATTAGCGCCAAACTTGCGATCCAAGAACCGAGCGAGTGGTCGCCCCCGACTTGCATCAATTCAGCGTCTCCGCCGTGCAGCGCAACCCCGACAAGACGCGGTGCCATCATAGCGGCAAGAATCGCCGCGTGGAGAGGCCAAATTCGGGCAAAACGGCGACGCACAAATTTCCCCAAATCGCGTGCCTCGGTCAGCCGGTCTCCATATTGGTAGGCCATGACAAAGCCACTGATAACGAAGAAGGTGTCGACCAGCCTTCCGCCATGAAGCAGTATTGGGTGAGCGGGTAGTAGTTGATTTGTTGCCATGTGATGCAAGACTACGAAGCTAGCGGCGAAGCCGCGCAGTCCGTCAAGCGCATCAAGTTTCGCTTTTGGCGCGCGCTGGGTCATGCCGCTCGCTCCTGACATGCTGCAATCAGTTCAAGGTAAGTGTTGAGATAAGCTTGTGTGAAGCTTTGCCCTGACCAAATACGTCGTGCACGTGCACTCAACTCAGAATGGGTAACTCCACCATAGAGTTCCGCCTCACGGCCGGCCTCGATCAGGGCTAGCGCTTCGTCGGGGGAGGACACGCAGCGCCCTCCGACCAAGCCCAGCATTTCAACTGCGGCAGGAGAATGATACGCAATAATGTAGCTACCAGCGACCAACGCCTCGATTATGGTGAGTGGCGCATTGTCCATCTGTGAGGTAAAAACCAACGCGCGCGCTTGACTAAAGATTTCAGCGAGCCGCTTTCGATCGCGGACTTCGCCGTGATCAACCGCAGTGATGTCGTGAAATGGGTTGGCTCTGCCCACAAGTTCGATCTTGTCGCCATGCTTAGCGGCCAGGGCTCGCACCATATTAGCATCGATTTTTCCGGGGGAGGCAAGGTCGGACGCGCAAAAAACGATACCGCGCCGCTGTCGTTCAGGTATCACGGAGATTGCCATCTCATACTCGTTATCGAGCGCATTTGGGATGAAGCGTATATCAAGATCAGGATAAATCTGGGCGTGATCGCGTTGAATATGTTGAGACGGGCACGCAATCACAAGCTGTTCGGAAAGCAATCGTAACTGGCTTTGACGTGAGGCGCGCACGGTGCGTGACCGATCGAAGAGTGATGGTAAATCTTCGGCCCGCCGTGCGCCGCATTCGCCACACTCGCGCGTCCAGCCCGTGCAATCCCGAACGAAGCCGCAGCGTCCACTTACTAACCACCAATCGTGTGCGGTCACAACGACTGGCTTGCGTGACCGACGCAGCAAATGCACTAATGTCGACCACCGTAGATACCAATGGTGAGCGGCGTGAACATGGACGACGTCAGCCCAATCTATTGCTTCTTTTAAAATGGCGCGGCCGGGTGTGAGGAACTCTCTTCCAATCAGGAGATGCGCGGCATAATTGCCTAACACAAATGGACGATTGCCAATCATCTGAATGTCAGATCGTCCCGCCACATTGGCATCAGGCGCGATTCTCGAACCGTACCCATAGAGTAGTCGTGCATTCACGCCCATACGCTTGAGCCGACAATGTAGATCATAGCCCATCCGCCCAGCGCCGCCTTGTGTCGCTCGGATGTTGATGCTGAGAACTTTGGGAGAGATGGAGATCATTTTTTAATTCGCCCTTGGCAATAGAAGCGCGGCATTCTCTCCGGCTGTTTGACGCTGAACTTCTAGAGGTTGCTGATTAGCCCTCTTGGGTTCCACAACCTCCCGGCGCGGTAAATTGATCATGCCTTACATCTCATACCGCGGTGGTTCATCCGGAAGCCTCTCAGAGGCGGCTGTGAAACTCGCACTGCCAGCTAGGGGCACTTGCACCACAACCTCGGCGTAAGAAAGACCATGTTTTCACGCTGCTTTCCGCAATGAACATTCGATACATCGCTTTGAGAAATTCTCCCGCAATGCAGCATTTTTTGAGCGCAATGTCCATGCTGCATCTGCACATGCTGCCTCGTATAGATGGTTTCGCGGGTTCCGAACAGGGCCATTATCTGGTAGCGGGGATCTCTGAGCGGTTATGCGTCAGTCAGCATTCGCTGTACGCGGGGAAGCGGCAACTTGCGCAGGTGGTGCCTGGCGATGCCAGCATGGATGCAGAGATCCGTCACTTGAAGCGCGAAACGGGCGGGTTAACCGAGGGGTCGTGTCCCGCGGGGTTCTCTAATCGCATTCGTCAAGCTGTTGTGATGGGATATCGGCGACCAGGCTCATGGTTCTCTTCGAGGTCGGCGGTTTGTTGCCGCCTCAGTACGGCGTTGGACAGGTTCAGCAGGCCAATGTGGTGTTCGCGGTCGCCGATATTTACCGGTGCTCGCATCCGCGGGATCGGCCTTGGCTGCGCCATCGTCCTGGCCGGACGATTCCGTTGACGTCAGCGTGACGTAGGATGGGTTGCAGTCATGCGTCCTGCACCTTCTCTGCGGACGACCAGCGGAACTCCTTGCCCGTCGTCCACATGGCATGGAGGATGGTGGCGAGTTTGCGGGCCAGACCTTCGCTTTTTTGAAGCCGCCGCGCCTGGCGATGCGCAGGCCCCAGCTCTTGAGGGCCGAGAACCGGTCGATGCGCGTCAGCAGCGCATTGGCGGCCTCGTAGAGACTGCGCCTGAGAAAGTCGTCGCCGCGTCGGGATATCCGGCCCGCTTTCATGGTTTCGCCTGAAGCATAAATTCTGGGTGTGAGCCCAAGATAGGCACCAGCGCTCGATGACCGGCGGAAACGTGCGGGATCGTCGATAGTAGCGACAAACCCGAGCGCGGTGACGACGCCGAATCCAGGCACGGTCATGAGGCGCCGCACAGTGGCATTGCCGCGTGCGGTAGAGCGGACCTTGGCATCAAGTGCAGGATTTGGGCGAGGATAGTCACTTCGATAGGGAGGCAATGCGACAAGAGATCGAGCAGCATCCGGCTGACTGCCAATGGAAGCTCTAGGTGCGCCTCATCCATGCGGCGCATGATCGCAAGGTCCGCGCTGGAAACGGGCCGGGGCAGTTAACATGCACTGCCCCGGCTGATCCCCAACTGCCGGGCCTGCCGTGCCACTGGCAACTTGTGAGAACGGCCGATCGTCGCTTTGCGCTCGGCAACAGACCGACCTTGCCGAGAAAAAATCGTTCGCCAGCGTTAGTTCGCCAATTTTGGCGTGTAGCGCCTTCTCATCGACCGCTGCCTCGCTCGCTTCCGAAGCACTCTCCGAACCGAATGCCCCGCTGCGCCGTCCAGCAACTGGCTGCGCCATGTCGTGATCTGGTTGGGGTGCACATCGAAGTCCTGCGCCAATTCGCAAGCGTCTTCTCATACTTAACGGCGGCCAACGCCATCTTCGCCTTGAAAGCCGGACTGTGATTCCGGCGCGGTCGTCTGCTCAACTCTGCTCCTGTCTCGCAGTCACCCTGGCCGTCATCAGACAGAATATCAACTTATGCCGCTGTTCAGTGTCTCGAGGCCACCTCTTTGACCCAGTGATACTAACGAATCGCTATAAGTGCGAACGCGTTGAAAATGGGGGCGGCTTTCAGAATATCCTGCCAAAGCCCCTTGGAGCGGGAGTATCCAACCATTACAACGTCACCATCGAGTATCATTGGGTCAGGGCTTAACCCAAGGCGGATCTGCTTAAGGTCGAATCGCGCGACCATTCGCTGATCATTTATGGTGCGAAATACTACGATTTCGTTTAGTTTCGCCGTTGATGTGGGGCTCTCCGCTCTAGCCAAAGTAGCTAGTAACGTTGTGCGCCCGTCAATTTCGTAGACTCCCGGCTTTTTGACTTCTCCCTCGACCGAGACATAGCTTGGGGCAGGTTCTTTAACTGAAACAGCTACCTGCGGATTTTTCAGATAGCTGCGGGCGAGGCTAGAGGCAATTTCGGCCGATAATTCTTCCACGCTGAGGCCTTCAGCCTTGATGGATCCTATGAGTGGGACTTGAATTGTTCCCACGTCGTCCACTCTCAGTTCTTCTTGGGAAACCTCAGGCTCATTGAACACTCGTAGCCTGAGCTTATCCTTAGGTCGTATCGGGTAGGCGGTGGGGACGGGTACCGTCGGCGGTATCACTTGATAGGCCGCCGCACCTCGAGGCAAGTTGGGGTTGGGGGCCATACTGGTGCATCCGATAAGACTGAGCCCAGCGGTGATGCTCCCGAGCGTAAGCGCGATCTTAAACTTTTGCACTGACGGAAGTCTCCATGCGGTCATGGCTGATTGAAAGGTAGGGCCTAGTCAGAGCGCGACAATTGCGCAAGTCGTTCAGCGTCTGAACGATGCGGTGAAAGGGCAGGAATTGTGCTCAGACTTGTCGAGCATGAGTTCGACGCGCTTTTTGTGGGATCGATGGCTAGGGGGGGGCGGAGCGTACGTAGCCAGTTCGTCGCCGATGCGCCCAACCAAAAGTGGGTGGCAGGCTTCACGTATATCTGGACCGCACAAGGTTGGCTCTATGTCGCGGCGGTCATCGACCTGTTCTCGCACCGTGTCGTGGGCTGGTCGATGAGCGCGACCATGACGGCTCAACTTGTTGCGGATGCCATGATGATGGCCATCTGGCGCCGGGGCAAACCCGATGCCTTGCTGCATCATTCGGATCAGGGCAGCCAAGGCGGATTCAACCGGTGGTCGCAACACCCTCGATATGAACCTTCGCAAGCAAGTGGTCGAGAGCTTCGGCGGGAGTTTTCCAACCCAGGGTTTTACGAGGCCTCGTGTTGACGGCGTGCGCGACCGCATCGAGCGCGTCCGACGTGTGCCAGCTCAGGTCGGTGCCCTTTGGAAAGTACTGTCGCAGCAGACCATTGGTGTTCTCGTTCATTCCGCGCTCCCATGGGCTTTGTGGATCGCAGAGTAGATCTCCACCCGGTATAGATACGCAACCTGGCATGCTGGGCCATCTCGGCGCCCTGATCCCAGGTAAGCGACTGGCGGAATGTGTCGAGGAACTTCGTCATCGACTGCGCGATCGCCTCGCGCACGGCTTCGGCACCATGACCAGCCAGGGGTGGCCCGTTCTTGACGGCCTCGCCTGGCCGATGGCCGTCCATGCGCGACAGGTGCAGTAACATCGTAAAACGTGTGGTGCGCCTGCAGGTACGTCGGCGCGGTGGGCGCAAGCGGGCTTTGGGCACGCGGGCGCCCATGGCGATCCCTCAAGGGCCGAACCAGCATTGGAGCCTCGACTTCGTGTGCGACGCGCTCGTCTGTGGACGCCGGTTCAGGATTTTCGCTCTGGTCGATGACTACAGCCGGGAGTGCCTGGCGCTGATCGCCGACACCTCAATCTCGGGCATGCGGGTCGCCCGTGAACTCGATCTCGCCATTCTCAAGCGTCAGGCAAAGCCAGCCATGGTGGTCAGTGATAACGGCAGCGAACTGACCAGTATGGCGATCCTGCGATGGTCGCGCGATCGCGATGTCGAGTGGCACTACATCGCGCCAGGCAAGCCACAGCAGAACGGCTTCATCGAGAGCTTCAACGCTCGACTGCGTGACGAATGCTTGAACGAGACACTGTTCACCAGCCTTGGCCATGCTCGCCAGGTGCTGGCTGATTGGCGGCACGACTAAAACCATTTCCGGCCCCACTCGAGCTTGGGAAACAGAACCCCGGCCGAGATGGGAGCCGGCTCAATCTGCAAAAAGGGTTGGGGGGGCAACCCGGTTGTTGCCATCACGCCCACGCTTGGGCATCAAACCGGGCACAGGTTCTACTCATAGCTGGTAGAAACCTCGGGCTCAGACCAACGACGGCCGCCGTCGGACTCTGCTCACGCCCTTCGCGTTCACGGTCCAACATCAGGGTGACGTCGTGGATCGTGCGGAACAGCAGTCGGCGCACGAAACGGCGAAACTACCAATACACCGTCTGCCAGGGCGGGAAGTCGTTCGGCAACCTCCGCCAGCCACCACCTGTTCGGGCCAGATAGCGCAGAGCATCGAGTACGTCACGCAGGTCCGTTTCTGGCTTGCGACCGCGCTTGGCCACAGGCGGAAGAAACGGCTGAATGAACAGCCATTATTCGTCCGTCAGATCGGTCGGGTAGCGCGTCGATCACTTTTCAAATCCTGCCATCCGGCTACGGCTCGCTCGGCTCCACATTCCAAGCTTGCATCACGCCCGCACTGCCGCATCAACCGATTCTCAAACGGGCTCTCAGCTCGACTTTGTACGATCAGGTAGCGAAGCATAGTGCCTGAGCCATACGTTTTAGGCGGGTTGTGGGAATATAGTTCGGTTCTGGGTGCGGCGGGGAGTGTTGATTAATGTCGCCGACCCA
>NZ_BAAILP010000068.1:0-379 GCF_054589055.1 Novosphingobium sp. 11B
ATCTGTCTAGATATGGCAAGTGGTGGGCCTGAGTGGATTCGAACCACTGACCTCACCCTTATCAGGGGTGCGCTCTAACCAACTGAGCTACAGGCCCAACTCGCCATGCCCGAACAGGCCATAAATGGCCGCAGGCGGCGTGAGCCAGCTCAGGCAGTACAACACAAGCCACGCTTGCGTTGATCTCCAGGATGAAGGGACATGAGGACGACGGCATGTTCTTAGAATTGTACGAAGCTCTTCCACACTCAAGGTGCGGCGCTTTCGGCCAAATCCTTAGAAAGGAGGTGATCCAGCCGCAGGTTCCCCTACGGCTACCTTGTTACGACTTCACCCCAGTCGCTAAACCCACTGTGGTCGCCTGCCTCCCTTGCGGGTT
>NZ_BAAILP010000069.1:0-8303 GCF_054589055.1 Novosphingobium sp. 11B
CGATTGTGGTAACTTCCGACACGGACGCCTCCTCAAGTGGTGTTCAACACCTCCACTATGGCACATCGATGCCGTCGGGGGGCGTCCACCCCATCACCCAAATCCGCCGTCACCCTGAACTTTATCCGGACAGGTCCGCTCCCCATCCATTCAAACTTTCATACCTTCCCGCGGCATACCGCCGAATGGCGCCACCGGGCCGAAGCGCGCCACCATGTCGTAGGCATCGCCGAGGAACAGCTGGCGCACGTAAGTAATCCGCTCCGAGCCGCGCCACGTCCGGCGCTCGACGCACAGACACGGCGTTCCGACCGCCACGCCCAGCCATTCCGCTTCCTCGACTTGCGCGCCGACGGCCGAGATGCGCGTCTCCGCCTCGGTCCAGGGCACGTGCCGCAGGAGCCACGTCCCCGGAGGAACCGCGTCGAGGTCGGCGCCAACGATCTCCGGCACGGCCAGAGCGCTTACCAGGCGGAACTCCACGCCAAGCGGCGCGCCATCGACGAGGTGCAGGCCATCGATGTGGACCAGTTCCCCGCCGCCCGCGAGCAGCACTTCCTCCTCGTCATCGCCCGCTGCCCGGACCCGGCGGCGGATGGGCTGGAAAGCATAGTCCTGCCCGCGCTCGCGCACTTGCGCGGCGATGTCGGGCACGTCGAGCACCATTGAATGGACCTTCGGACGCGCCACGAACGTCCCCGCCCGCTTGCGCCGGTCGATCAGCCCCGCCGCGACGAGCGCCGAGAGCGCCTTGTTCACGGTCATGCGCGAGCAGCCGTATTCCTGCATCAGCTCCTGCTCGATCGGCAGGCGGTCACCGGGAGCCAGTTCGCCGCCGAGGATGCGGCCCTCGAAATCCGATCGAATGCGTTCGTGAAGGGGCATTCTCACGCGATCAGTGTCTCCAGTACCTTGGCATAGTCGCGGACCACCCGGTCGCGGACATGGTGGCGCCCTTCGCTCACCAGCTTGTCGCCATGGCGCCACACGCAGTCAATGGCCGAGCGCCCGGCGGCGAAGACGAAGCTGTCGGTTATCGCATCGCCCGCCCGGTGCACCATCGCCGGATGATCGAGGTTCAGGCTGACGATGTCGGCAGGCAGGCCGACCGCGATGCCGCCCTCGACGCCCAATGCCGCCGCCCCGCCCGTCAGCGCGCCTGCGTAAAGATCCGCGCCGGTGGAGCGGCCGCTTTCCCGGGCCATTACGTTGCGCGCGCGGCGCGTCAGGCGCTGGCCGTATTCGAGCAGGCGCAGTTCCTCGGCCGCGTCGATCAGCACGTTGGAATCGCTGCCGATGCCATAGCGGCCACCCGCCTGCAGGAACGCTTCCACCGGGAACAGCCCGTCTCCGAGGTTCGCCTCGGTGATCGGGCATAGCCCTGCCACCGCACCGCTACGCGCCGCGGCAACGGTTTCGCTTTCCGTCATGTGCGTGGCATGGACGAGGCACCAGCGCGCGTCCACTTCGGCATTGTTCAGCAGCCATTCGACTGGGCGCCGACCGCTCCATGCGAGGCAGTCGTCCACTTCTTTCACCTGCTCGGCGATGTGGATGTGAACCGGACGGGCTTTCGCCAGCGGTTCGAGATCGCGCAGCTGATCGGGCGAGACGGCGCGCAGGGAATGCGGCGCCACGCCGACCACGGCATCGGGCAGCGCGCGGGCATGGGCCTCAGCCCCTTCCAGCAACCGTGCGTAGCGGTCCAGATCGTTGACGAAGCGCGCCTGCGCGGGGGCTGGCGGTTGCGCGCCGAACCCGGCGTAGCTGTATAGCACCGGCAGCAGCGTCATGCCGATGCCGGTGTCCCCGGCCGCCGCCAGCACCGCCGCGCTCATCTGCGCGACGTCGACGAAGGCGCGGCCCTCGCGGTCGTGGTGCAGGTAATGGAACTCGCCGACGCGGGTGAAGCCGCCTTCCAGCATCTCGACATAGGCCATCGCGGCGATGGCGCGCACGTCGTCCGGGGTCATGCGCTGGACGAAGCGGTACATGATCTCGCGCCAGGTCCAGAAGCTGTCGTTCGCAGGGCCGCGCTGCTCGGCAAGGCCCGCCATGCCGCGCTGGAAGGCATGGCTGTGCAGGTTGGGCATTCCGGGCAGCGCGCAAGGGTGGCGCTCGTCTCCAGGCGAGGGTTCCGCACCTGCATCGACAGCGGCGATCCGCCCCTGCTCCAGCGTAACGCGGACATTCCGCGCCCAGCCTTCGGGCAGCAGACAATGCTCGAAAAACAATGACCTGTGCCGCCCATCCGACCTTGCCGACATGAATCTGCTCCTTGCTTCGATTTTTTGTCTATACATTAATTTTGAACGGTGCAATCACAATGGGCGAGGCAAACGAGGGCCACGGAATCATGCTGTACGACACCGTCTGGAAAGGCGCCCGGCTCGCCACTATGGCAGGTGAAGGCATGGGCGCGGTGGACCATGGCGTGATCGCGGCAAAGGACGGCATGATCGCTTACGCCGGGCCTGCTGCGGAGGCTCCGGCCCTCCATGCGAAGCGGATCGTCGACTGCAAAGGCCGCTGGATCACCCCGGGCCTGATCGACTGCCACACCCACCTGATCCACGGCGGTGACCGCGCGGCCGAGTTCGAGATGCGCCTGGGCGGCGCCTCCTACGAGGAGATCGCGCGGGCCGGGGGCGGTATCGTCTCCACCATGCGCGCCACCCGGGCCGCGAGCGAGGACGAACTCGTCGCCGCCGCCCTGCCCCGCCTCGATGCGCTGATCGCGGAAGGCGCGACCACGGTGGAGGTCAAGTCCGGCTACGGCCTCGACCGCGACAGCGAGATCCGCATGCTGCGCGCCGCCCGCCGTCTGGGTGAAGAACGCGCGGTGTCCATCGCCACCACTTTCCTCGGCGCGCATGCCCTGCCGCCCGAGTTCGCGGACGACGCGGACGGCTACATCGCCCTGCTCTGCGACGAAGTGCTGCCCGAGGTCGCCGCGCTCGGCCTTGCCGATGCGGTGGACGCCTTCTGCGAGAGCATCGGCTTCACCCCGGCGCAGACGGAGCGCATGTTCGCCGCCGCCGCGCGCCACGTCCTACCGGTGAAGCTTCATGCCGAGCAGCTTTCCAACCTCCACGGCGCGGCGCTGGCGGCGCGGCACGGGGCGTTGTCCGCCGATCACCTCGAACATCTCGACGAGGCCGGGATCGCCGCCATGGCCGCATCAGGCACCGTCGCCACCTTGCTGCCGGGCGCGTACTATTTCGTGCGCGAGACTAAGCTGCCGCCGGTCGCGGGCCTGCGCTCCGCCGGGGTGCCCATCGCACTGGCGACCGACTGCAACCCCGGCACGTCGCCGCTCACCTCGCTGCTGCTGACGATGAACATGGGCGCGACGCTGTTCCGCCTCACCGTGCCTGAATGCCTTGCAGGCGTCACTCGCAATGCCGCGCGCGCCCTCGGGCTTGCGGATCGCGGCACGCTGGAGGCGGGCAAGCGCTGCGATCTCGCCATCTGGGACGTCGAACGTCCCGCGCAGCTGGTTTATCGCATGGGGTTCAATCCGCTCCATGCCCGCATCTGGAGTGGTCAATGAATCCTGTCCTGCTCACACCTGGTAGTGTCCCGCTGGCGGACTGGCGCGCGGTCTATCGCGGCGCCGCCGTCACGCTCGACCCGGCCTGCGCGCCGCGCGTGGCGGAAAGCGCCGCCGCCGTTGCGCGCATTCTGGCGAAGGGCGCGCCGGTCTACGGCATCAACACCGGCTTCGGTAAGCTCGCCAGCGTGCGGATCGGGGACGAGGACCTCGCGACGCTCCAGCGCAACATCGTGCTGAGCCACGCAGCGGGCACGGGTGCGCCTTCGCCGGTGCCGGTGATCCGGCTGATGATGGCGCTGAAGCTCGCCAGCCTGGCGCAAGGCGCATCGGGCGTGCGCCCCGAGACGGTGGCGCTGCTGGAGGCGATGCTGGTCAAGGGGCTGACCCCGGTGGTGCCATGCCAGGGCTCGGTCGGTGCGAGCGGAGACCTTGCCCCCCTTTCCCACATGGCCGCGACGATGATCGGCGTGGGCGAGATCTTCTACGAAGGCGAACGCCTGCCCGCCGCCGAGGCGCTGCACAGAGCGGCACTCACCAGCACTCAACTGGGGCCTAAAGAGGGCCTGGCGCTGCTCAACGGCACCCAGTTCTCGACCGCCAACGCACTGGCCGGGCTGTTCGAGGCCGAACTGCTGTTCCGCTCCGCGCTCGTCACCGGCGCGCTCTCGACCGAGGCGGCCAAGGGCTCCGACACCCCGTTCGACCCGCGCATCCACACGCTAAGGCGACATCGGGGTCAAATCGAGGTTGCCGATGCCCTGCGCAGCCTGATGACCGGCAGCGCCATCCGCGCCAGCCATCTGGAAAACGATGCGCGCGTGCAGGATCCCTACTGCCTGCGCTGTCAGCCGCAGGTCATGGGCGCCGCGCTCGACATTCTGCGCCAGGCCGCGACCACGCTGGAGATCGAGGCCAACGGCGTTTCCGACAACCCGCTGATCTTCCCGGAGACCGACGAAGCGCTTTCGGGCGGCAACTTCCATGCCGAGCCGGTCGCCTTCGCCGCCGACATGATCGCCATGGCCATCTGCGAGATCGGCTCGATCGCCGAGCGCCGCATCGCCATGCTGGTGGACCCCGCGTTGTCCGGCCTGCCCGCCTTCCTGACGCCGCGCCCCGGCCTCAATTCGGGGTTCATGATCCCGCAGGTGACCGCCGCCGCGCTCGTCAGCGAAAACAAGCAGCGCGCCTATCCGGCCAGCGTGGATTCGATCCCGACCTCGGCCAATCAGGAAGACCACGTCTCGATGGCCGCCCACGGCGCGCGCCGCCTGCTCGACATGGCGGAAAATGCCACCGCCGTGCTGGGCATCGAACTGCTCGCCGCCGCGCAGGGGTGCGACTTTCATGCCCCGCTCGCGTCCAGCGATGCGCTTGAGGCAGCCCGCGCAACCCTGCGTGACAAGGTGCCGACGCTGGAGGACGACCGCCATTTCCACCCCGACATGGAGGCGGCCAACCTGCTGATCCGTTCGGGCGCGCTGCTTGCCTCCGCAGGTGACAGCCTCCCCGGTGTAGCGTGAGCGACTGGCTCAAAGTCATCGAAGGCGACGCCCCCCTCATCGTCGCCTTCCCCCACGTCGGCACCCAGCTTGCCGACGTGGGGAACCTCTTCGCGTCCGAGTGGCTGGCGCGGCGCGATGCCGACTGGTGGGTGGACGAACTCTACGCCTTCGCCGCCGATCTTGGCGCCACCCTTGTCAGCACGCGCATCTCGCGCAGCGTGATCGACCTCAACCGCGATCCTTCGGGCGCCTCGCTCTATCCGGGGCAGGCGACGACCGAACTGTGCCCGACGACTACCTTCGATGGCGAACCGCTCTATGCGGGTGAAGCGCCGGGCGAGGCCGAAATCGCCCGCCGCCTCGCGCTCTGGTTCGATCCGTACCATGCTGCGCTGCAGGCCCAGATCGACCGGCTGCGCGCCGTCCATGGCCGGGTGGTGCTCTACGACGCGCACTCGATCCGCAGCCATGTGCCGCGCCTGTTCGACGGCGAACTGCCGCAGTTCAACATCGGCACCAACGGCGGCAAGACCTGCGATCCCGCGCTGGCGGCCGCCGTCGAAGGCATCTGCGCCCAATCGGGCGAGAGCCACGTCCTCGACGGCCGCTTCCGGGGTGGCTGGACCACCCGGCATTACGGCCAGCCCGACAAGGGCGTTCACGCCATCCAGATGGAACTCGCCATCCACGGCTACATGGACGAACCCGAGATGCTCGGCGAGGCCAACTGGCCCCCCGCCTTCGATCCGGCGCGCGCCGCCGCGATCACCGAGACGCTTTCCCAGATCATGAAGGCTGCCCGCGCCTTCGCTCTTCAGGAATCCTGACATGACCCGTATCGAC
This sequence comes from Novosphingobium sp. 11B, assembly GCF_054589055.1. NCBI lineage: Bacteria > Pseudomonadati > Pseudomonadota > Alphaproteobacteria > Sphingomonadales > Sphingomonadaceae > Novosphingobium > Novosphingobium sp. 11B. Next base: position 5,905 of record NZ_BAAILP010000069.1, read on the forward strand.
AATACCCGCGTCATCAAGCCCGCCACCGGCACGCAGCTTTCCGCGAAAAGCTGGCTAACCGAAGCGCCTTTGCGCATGCTGATGAACAACCTCCACCCAGATGTCGCCGAACGTCCGGAGGAGCTGGTGGTCTACGGCGGCATCGGCCGCGCCGCGCGCGACTGGGAGAGCTACGACCGGATCGTCGAGACTCTCCAGCGCCTTGAAGACAACGAGACGCTGCTGGTCCAGTCCGGCAAGCCGGTCGGCGTGTTCCGCACCCATGCCGATGCGCCGCGCGTGCTGATCGCCAATTCCAACCTCGTGCCGCACTGGGCGAACTGGGAGCATTTCAACGAACTCGATAAGCGCGGCCTTGCCATGTACGGGCAGATGACCGCCGGTTCGTGGATCTACATCGGCACGCAGGGCATCGTTCAGGGCACGTACGAGACGTTCGTGGAGATGGGCCGCCAGCACCATGGCGGCGACCTTTCGGGCAAGTGGCTGCTGACGGCGGGCCTTGGCGGCATGGGCGGCGCGCAGCCGCTGGCGGCGGTCATGGCGGGCGCATCGTGCCTTGCCATCGAGTGCCAGCCCAGCCGGATCGAGATGCGCCTGCGCACCGGCTATCTCGACAAGTCCGCCGCCACCATCGAAGAGGCCATGGCCATCATCGAGCAGGCGAAGGCGAACGGAAAGCCCGTCTCGGTCGGCCTGCTGGGCAATGCCGCCGAGCTGCTGCCCGAAATCTACGCGCGCGGCATTCGCCCCGACCTGCTGACCGACCAGACCAGCGCCCACGATCCGATCAACGGCTACCTCCCCGCAGGCTGGATTGTCGCCGAATGGATCGAACGGCGCGAGCGCGAACCCGAGGCAGTCGCCAAGGCCGCCAAGGCATCGATGGCGCAGCATGTACGCGCGATGCTGGACTTTCAGGCGGCCGGGGTTCCCACCACCGACTACGGCAACAACATCCGCCAGGTCGCGCTGGACGAGGGCGTGGCGAACGCCTTCGACTTCCCCGGCTTCGTGCCTGCCTATATCCGTCCGCTGTTCTGCCGGGGCGTCGGGCCGTTCCGCTGGGCGGCGCTTTCGGGCGATCCGGAGGATATCTACAAGACCGACGCCAAGGTGAAGGAACTGCTGCCGGACAACGCGCACCTGCACAACTGGCTCGACATGGCGCGCGAGAAGATCCACTTCCAGGGCCTTCCGGCGCGCATCTGCTGGGTAGGTCTGGGCGACCGCCACCGTCTCGGCCTCGCCTTCAATGAGATGGTCGCGAAGGGCGAACTCAAGGCCCCGGTCGTGATCGGCCGCGACCACCTCGACAGCGGCTCGGTCGCCTCCCCTAACCGCGAGACCGAGGCGATGCAGGACGGGTCGGACGCGGTGTCGGACTGGCCGCTGCTCAACGCCCTGCTCAACACCGCCAGCGGCGCGACATGGGTGTCGCTGCACCACGGCGGCGGCGTGGGCATGGGCTTCTCGCAGCATTCGGGCATGGTGATCGTGGCCGACGGCACGCCCGAGGCAGCCGCACGGCTTGAGCGCGTGCTGTGGAACGACCCGGCCACCGGCGTCATGCGCCATGCCGACGCGGGCTACGAGATCGCGCGGGACTGCGCGGTGGAAAAGGGGCTGGACCTGCCGGGCATCCTGTAATCCTTCCCCCATGCTCGTCATTGCGAGCGCAGCGAAGCAATCCAGGGCCGCGTAAACCGCCCTGGATTGCTTCGTCGGCTTCGCCTCCTCGCAATGACGAATGTATTTTCGTGAGTATCCGCCCATGACCATCGCCCGCATCATCCGCGCCGCCGACTGCCCGGAGGTTCCGTGGAAGAACGGCGGCGGCACCACGCGCGAGATCGCCGTCTTTCCGCCCGGCGCGGGCATGGACGATTTCCTGTGGCGCCTCAGCATGGCGCGCGTCGAACAGGCCGGACCGTTCTCGTCATTCGAGGGCATCGACCGAACGCTGTCGGTGCTCGAAGGCACCCTGCATTTATCCGGAGCCGTCGACGCAGTACTCGACCCCGTCAGCGCGCCCTTCCCTTTCGACGGCGCTGCGAGCGTCGAGGGTGTCCCGCTGGGCGGGCCGGTGCTCGACCTCAACGCCATGGTTCGCCGCGGCGCTTACACTTGCGAGATGCAGCGCATCGCATCCGGCGAAACCTTCACCCCCGCAGGCACGGCGTTCCTCCTTGCGCTGGAACCGCAGTCGCTCGGCCATGCCGATCTTGGCTATCTCGACTGCGCCCAGATCGACGGCCCCGTCACCGCGACAGGTTATGCGATACTGGTGAGCTTTTCTTCCCTCGCGCCAAGCGCAAGCACCCCACCTTAAACCCCTTTCGTCATTGCGAGCGCAGCGAAGCAATCCAGAGCGGTGTAAGGCTGCCCTGGATTGCTTC
>NZ_BAAILP010000069.1:8457-43401 GCF_054589055.1 Novosphingobium sp. 11B
TTCATGGCAAACGGGAAATCCGAACGCCTTGAGGGAGGGTGCCACGCCAGGGGAGGCAGACAAGGAACTTGCGCGGCGACGCGGGACGGCCCTCTGGGTCGCGCGCGAGATCGTGCCCCATGAGGCGCGGGTCCGCCGCTGGCTGGCCCGGTCGCGCCTCTCGCCGGAGGACGTGGACGAGGTTATGCAGGAAGCCTACTGCCGGATCGCGATGCTGCCCTCGGTCGACCATATCGACCGGCCGCTGGCCTATATGTTCTCGATCACCCGCAACCTGTTGCTGCGCCGTCTCAAGCGCCAGCAGGTCGTGGTGCTGGAGGCCGTGAGCGAGATCGAGACATGGCAGGACGAAACCCCCTCGCCCGAGGAACAGGCCGCGAGCCGCATCAGCTACGAGCGGGTCCTGGCCATCATCGGCCGCCTGCCGGAACGGTGCCGCCGCGTGGTGGAACTGCGCAAGATCGAGGGCTGGTCCCAGAAGGAAATCGCCGCCCATCTCGGCATGACCGAGAAGGCAGTGGAGAAGCAGGTCTGGACCGGCGTGCGCGCCATCCGCGATGCCTGGACGCAGGCCGAGGCGCAGAGCGAGAACCGCATGCTCGGCACCGATCGCCGGGGCGCGCGGTCATGGTGACGCTCGCAGGCGATCAGGCTCGCGACGAGGCGGCGCGGTTCGTGGCGCGCATGGACGCCGACGACTGGACCGAGGCCGACGAGAGCGAACTTCAGGCATGGCTGGCCGAAGACCCGCTGCGTCATGGCCTGCTGCTGCAGGTACAGGCACAGTGGCTGGCGCTGACCCCCGAGGTCGAGGCACCGGCTGTCCCCGTCGAGGAGGAAGAGGAACCCGCACAATCCGGCTGGGGTCGTCGCGGCGTGCTGGCGGGGCTGGCGGCATCGGCTGCGCTTGCCTTCGTCGGGCTGCGCTGGAGCCAGAGCCCGGCAGCTTATACGACGAAGCTCGGCGAGATCCGGCGCCTGCCGCTGCCGGACGGCTCGGTGATGACGATGAATTCGGGCAGCGAACTGACCGTCAGCATGGCGACCAAGCTGCGCGAGGTGCAACTGGCGCAGGGTGAGGCATGGTTCGAGGTCGCCAAGGACGCGCAGCGCCCCTTCGTCGTTGCGGCCGGAAACGTCCGCGTGCGCGCCGTGGGAACGGCCTTCTCGGTGCGGCGGCGTGAAACCGGGGTCGAAATCCTCGTCACCGAGGGCATCGTGGAAACTTGGGCGGACGGCGACCAGAGCCTGCGCATGAAGTTGGAGGCCGGGGACCGCGCGATGCTTAGCGCCCATGCGGTGATCGACTACGAGACCGGCATTTCCTCTTCCGTCGACCGGGCGCTGGCATGGCGCGGCGGCATGATCGACCTCAACGGCCGCACGCTCTATGACGCGGCGGACGAGTTCAACCGCTACAACCAGCGCCAGATCATCATCGCCGACCCGCGCGTCGCCCGCGAGGAGTTCGACGGCCTGTTCCGCGTCAACGACCCTGAAGGCTTCGCCGAAGCGGTGAAGGCCAGCCTCGGAGTGTCGCTCGACACCAGCAATCCGAACCTCATTCGGATCGAATGATAAAGAAATTTGAAATGATGAGAAGGAATATCCGCTCCGGAGACTCTTAAAGGGCACAGGTGAAAAGAAACCTGACGGATCGGGACATTGGGAGGGATAATGAATACTTCGGACATTCGGAGTGCCTTGTTCGCATCATCTGCGATCATGTGCATGGTAGCCTCGCCGGTTCAGGCGGCAGCGCAGACGCGGCAGTTCGCGATCGAGGCGCAGCCTGCCGAAACCGCGATCAGCCAGCTTGGCCGACAGGGCGACATCCAGATCATCGCGGCGCGCCGCCTGACGCATGCCGTACGCACCAATGCCGTGCGCGGCGAGATGAGCGTGGACGACGCACTGAACCGCCTGCTGGCGGGGACCGGTCTCACCGCCCGCCGTACCGGGCCGGGTTCCTATGCCATTGTCGCCCGCGCCACGCCTCCGATGTCGCCGCGCACCCTGACGCAGACCAGCCTGACCTCGGCCCCGAGCGTACAGGCGCCCGTCGCCGCCGCACAGGCCGCATCCCCGGCGGCAGAGGCCTCGGATGAGGAACCGGCTGCGAACTCCGAAATCCTCGTCACCGGCTTTCGCGGCAGCCTCGCCAAGGCGCAGGACCTGAAGCGCCGCGCGGTGAACCTCACCGAAAGCATCATGGCCGAGGACATGGCCAAGATGCCCGACCTCAACCTCTCGGAATCGATCCAGCGCCTGCCCGGCGTCGCGATCTCCCGCGAAGGGGGCGAAGGCCGCAACATCACCCTGCGCGGCTTCTCCCCCGACTTCACCCGCACGACGCTGAACGGCATGGAAGTGCCCGCCAGCAGCGACGGCCTCGATTCCGGCGGCTTCACCATCAATGCCGGCCGCGCCTTCGACTTCCACGTCTTCGCGTCCGAACTGTTCAACCGCATCGACGTGCAGAAGACGCAGCGCGCCTCGATCGAGGAAGGCGGCATCGCCGGCACCGTCGATCTCTATTCGGCCAAGCCCTTCGACTTCAAGGGCTTCCATGTCGTCGGATCGGCGCAGGGCGGATACAACACGATGACGCGCAAGGTCGACCCGCGCGCGACGGTGATGGTGTCCGACACGTTCGCCGACGACCGCATCGGCTTCCTGCTTTCCGCCGCCTATTCCAAGCGCACGGTCTATCAGGAAGGCTTCTCCAGCGTGCGCTGGACCTCGCCTTATGTGAACGGCGACAGCTGGGCGGACACCAATCCGACCGTCACCGGCACGCCCGAGGATTGCGGCGCTGCCGACCGACTCGACTGCCTGTGGGCGCCGCGCCTGCCGCGTGCGGACTTCTTCGGCAACGACCAGAAGCGCCTCGGCCTGACCGGCTCGATCCAGGCCAAGCCTATCGACGGACTGACGCTCAGTCTGGACGCGCTCTATTCGCAGCTCGACAACGACCGCTACAGCTACAACTCGATGGAGTGGCTACTGACTCACGGCACCCCGGGCAACTTCGTCGGCCAGACCCCGCTGTCGTTCACCGTCGCGCCTGACGGCAAGCAGCTGGTCGCCGCCGCTTTCGACGACGTGACATCGTGGTACGAAAGCCGCCACCAGACCTCGACCTCCAAGTTCCGCCAGTTCGTGTTCTCGGGCGACTACGAGGTGACGAGCAACCTCAAGATCGACGCCATGGTCGGCAAGGCGCGCGACACCGCCGATCGCACCGAGCTGCGCTTCTACGCCCGCTCGGTGCCGCACTACTATGCCTACGACTATTCGGGCAGCAAGGACGTCGCCAAAGTCGATTACGGTGATTACGACCCGAACGATGCCACCAACTTCATCAACGCGACGACACCCGCCAATCGCCTGAACAACGTCGTGAAGGACAACTTCACGGCCAAGACCAACGCCACCTTCACCAAGGGCCGCTTCACCGCGCAGGCGGGCTTCGCCTACAACCGCCGCCTCGTGCGTTATTCCGAGGCTCAGGGCGAGCTGCCCACCTTCGATCCGTCCAGCTACATGACCGCCTTCCCGTACAGCCACTTCGGCAGCGGCGTGGTTTCCGGGGGCCTGCCGACGTTCGCGGTGATGGACTTCGACGCGATCGGATCGTCGGGCCTTTTCTCGGGCAACTACACCACCAATGTCGCAGCGGGCTGGGAAGTGGTTGAAAAGACCACCGGCGGCTACGGCGAAGTGACGGGTGAGATCGACATCGGTTCGATGACCCTGCGCCTCGACGGCGGCGCGCGCTGGGTGCGTACGGACGTGGAATCGAGCGCGGTGATCTCCGGATCGCCGGTCGACGTGAAGCGGCATTACGACAACTTCCTGCCCTCGTTCAACGCGGCACTGAACATCACGCCCGACCTCGTGGCGCGCTTCGCCTATGCCCGTTCGATGACGCGGCCGGGCCTCGCCTCGCTCAACATCGCCGCGCCCGTGTTCGAGTACACCACGCGCACGGTGAGCAACCTGGGCAATCCCGCGCTCAAGCCCTATCTGTCGAACGACTTCGACCTCGGCTTCGAGTGGTACTTCAGCAAGGGCGGTCTGTTCTCGGTGGGCGTGTTCAAGAAGAACATTATTAGCTCGCTGACGACCTCGGTGGTGCAGCAGTCGGTCCCGCAGGAATACTGGGCCGCGATCTATGCCGATCCGCGCTACGACGCTTCGTACCAGGCGGACCCGGCGACCGCACAGTACACCTTCTACAGCACCGTGAACTCATCGGACGGCAACAGCGTGAAGGGGCTGGAGGCGACGCTCAACGTGCCGTTCACGTTCCTGCCGGGCGCGCTTTCGTACTTCGGCATCGCATCGAACTACACCCATGTCTCTGCCCGCGATTCCACGGGGTTGTCGCCCAACTCCTACAATTTCACGGCCTATTATGACACCGGTGACCTTGGCCTTCGCCTCTCGATCAACAAGCGCGACGACTATCTGCTGAGCCAACCGGGCGGCAACGGCCACGTGCAGGAACGCAAGTACGGGCCGACGCAAGTGGACTTCTCGGCCTACTACAACCTGACCAAGCAGATCAGCGTCAACCTGCAGGGGATCAACATCACCAACGAACGGGAGCGCATCTACGGCACCGGCGACGGAACTCAGTATCTGGTGCGCGAATTCTCCAAGACCGGCGCGCAGTGGTTCGTGGGCGCCCGCTACCAGTTCTGATAACTGGAAGGACCGCTGCCCAATACCCCTCGGGCGGCGGTCCTCTTTTTCGTTTTTCGGGAGTGATATAGAGTGCCGGGTTCAAGCAAGTTCGCATGTGCGCTGGCCTTTGCCGCCATGCTTCTGCCGGGCCACGCTCCGGCGCGCGAGGCGGATGACAGCTACACGATCGGCCAGCGCTTCGCACAGTACCGGGACACGTTTCCCGGGATCGCATGGCCCGCCGTTACCTGGCGTGAGGGTCAGTCGGTGCTGTTCGACCGGCCCTACAAGAACACCGGGACCCGCGATCTGCATATCGACGTGTTCCGCCCCGCGGCGGGAGCCAACCGGCAGGGCATTCTGCTCGTCCACGGCGGAGGCTGGCGCGCGGGGGCGAAGACGCATTTCTATGCGCTGGCGAATCTCCTCGCCCAGCGCGGATATACCGTGTTCCTGCCGGAGTTCCGTCTATCGGTCGAGGCGGCCTATCCGGCGGGGATGATCGACATCGGCGACGCACTGGCATGGACACGCGCGCATGCGGCCGAGTTCGACGTCGATCCCGCCCGCATCGCCGTGGGCGGTGCTTCGTCCGGCGGGCAGATGGCCTCGCTGCTCGCCTATGCCGGGCCTTCCGGCCTGTTCGGCTCGGGCACGGAGCGCACCGCCGCCGCGCTGATCGACCTCGACGGCGTGCTGGACTTCACCACCCCGCAGGCGCTGCAGTTCGAGAATGCCGCCGGGGAGGCATCGCCCGCCGCGCGCTGGCTCGGCGGTTCCTACGAGCACGCCGCCGCACGCTGGAAGGAAGCGAGCGCCGCCAGCCATGTCGGCGCACAGTCACCGCCGACGCTGATCGTCAGCAGCGGCATCCCGCGCTTCACCGGAGGCAAGGCCACGGTGCTCGCCTCCCTCGAACATCACGGCATCGCCCATCGTTTCTTCGCCTTCGAGAACGCCCCCCACGATTTCTGGCTGTTCGAACCGTGGCTGCCCCGCGTCGCGGAGCAGATCGACGGCTTCCTCAAAACCCTTGAACCGGCGCGAGGGAGCGCACCTGAATGATCCGCAGACTTGCGTTCACATTGGCAGCGATGCTGTCCACCGGAACCGCGATGGCGGCGCCGACCGAGTACGTCGTGCGGCCCTCGTGCGGGGACGGCGCGGCGCCGTGCTACACGTCGATCCAACGTGCGCTCGACGCGGCAGCGCGCGACGGTTCCGAAAACTGGATCACGATCCGCGTGGCACCGGGCGACTATGCGGAGAAGCCGGTGATCTCCCGCAATCGCCTGCGCCTGATCGGCAGCGGCGCGCAGCGCACGCGGGTTCACTTCGGCGCCGTAGCCCAAACCGCGAAAGGCTGGCACCGCGACGGCTGGGGCACGCCCGGCTCGGCGACGCTGATGGTGGACGCAAAGGACGTGGTGATCCGCGACCTGACCATCGAGAACACCTTCGATTACCTTGCCAATGACCGCCACCCGCAAGGCAGCGCGGAGCGCATCGCCAACCCGCAGGCCGTCGCCCTGCTCCTCGACGTGCACAGCGACCGCGTGCTCGTCGATCGCACGGCAATCCTCGGCTATCAGGATACGCTGTTCACCAACGGCGGCCGGGCGCTGGTGCGCCGCAGCCTGGTGGCGGGCAACATCGACTTCATCTTCGGCAACGGGCAACTGCTGATCGAGGACAGCGAGATCCGCTCCCGTCCGCGCAGTGAGCCTTACGTTCCAGGCGAGTTCCAGTCCTTCATCGCCGCGCCATCGACCCAGTTGTCGCAGGCGCACGGCATCATCGTCTACCGCTCGCGCCTGACCCACGAGGCCGGGGTGCCCGACGGCGCCGTAGCGCTCGCGCGGCCGTGGCATCCGACAACGCGCTTCGCCGACGGGCGCTATGCCGACCCTGCGGCCGTCGGACAGGCGATCTTCATCGACTGCTTCATGGACCGGCATATCCACCCGGACCACTGGACGACGATGAACGGCACCGCCCGCGACGGCACCATGACCGGGGTGTTCCGACCGCAGGACTCCCGCTTCTGGGAGACCGGCTCCCACGGCCCCGGCGCGAAGGCGCGCGATATCGGTATGACCTGGCGCGAGACCACAGGCATCGACGCTATCCGGCGCGATATCCTTGCCGGGTGGAGCCTGCAGGACGAAGCGCGTCGAACCCGCGCCGGAACGAAGGCGACCCGTGCACGGCCCCGCAGGACTATGGCAAAATAATTAACCATTGTCGGCCAGACTGACTCCCGGCTGACCGGGCTGGGAGCCGATGACCGAGTTACAGAATACGATCCTCGAGATGATCGCCAAAGGCGAGACACTGGCGGACACAGCCTTGCGGCTGTGCCTCGAAGTCGAGCGCCTCGTTCCCGACGTAGTCTGTTCGGTCGTTACGGTGGACCAGCTGGGCCGCCTTCACACGCTCGCCGCCCCCAGTCTTCCGCAAAGCTTCTGCGCGGCCATCGAGGGACTCGGCATCGGCCCCGAAGTCGGCACCTGCGGCACCGCGGCCCATCGCGGGCAGGAGATCACCACCGCCGACATCGCCAACGATCCACGCTGGGCGGACTTCAAGCACCTTGTCCTGCCGCTGGGCATCAAGGCCTGCTGGTCGCACCCGATATTCGACGCCCGCCGCCGCGCCGTCGCCACCTTCGCTTTCTACTACCGCGAGAAACGCGGCCCGTCGCAGCTCGAGCGCGAGATCGTCGAGCGCTGCGTCCACGTATGCGCGATCGCGCTCGACCGGCACCGGCGCGTGGTCGAATACGAGCGGCGCGCCAATACCGACGCGCTCACCGGCCTCGCCAATCGCGGAGCCTTCAATGCCGCCCTGCACCACCTCGATGCCGCCAGGCCGGGTAGCTGGGCGCTGTTCCTGCTCGACCTCGACAACCTCAAGTTCGTCAACGACACCTTCGGACACCGCGCGGGCGATCTCCTGCTCCGGCAAGTTGCCGACCGCCTGACCATCGCCGCCTTCCCCGACCGCGCCTACCGCATCGGCGGAGACGAATTCGCGATCGTGGTAGAGAGCGAGGCGGCGCTGCGCGATCTCGAACGCACGGCGCAGACATATCTGGACGAAATCTCCTCGACCGCCAATTGCGGGGGCAACGTCGTGTCCCCGGGGGCCACGATTGGCCTCGCCGAGTGCTCGCTGGCCGACACCACGGCCGAGCAGGTGCGCCAGAACGCCGACTTCGCACTCTATCACGCCAAGGAGACGGGGCGCGGCGGCTTCGTGCGCTACTGGCCGGGCATCGGAACGCGGATGACCCGGCGTCTCACCGCGATCCGCGACGTTAACGCAGCCCTGCGCGAGAACCGGATAGAGGCGCACTACCAACCCGTCGTCGATATACGCAGCGGCGAGGTCGTCGGCCTCGAGGCGCTGTCCCGCATGCGCATCGGCGAACAGGCCGTGCCCGCCGCCTCGTTCCACGAAGCGACGACCGATTCCCACATCGCACGCACTCTCACCCAGCGCATGATGGCATCGGTCGCGCGCGATATCCGTGAATGGCTTGCGGCGGGGATCGCTGTCCCGCAAGTCAGCATCAACGTCTCGTCCGCCGACTTCCACGGCGCCTCGATCTACGGTCTGCTGAGCAATACCTTCGAACGCGAAGGGGTGCCGCTGAGCCACGTCAGTCTGGAAGTGACCGAATCCGTCTACATGGACGAGGCGGGCGTCGTGCGGAAATCGGTGGAAGCCCTGCGCGCCAAGGGGCTGAAGGTGGCCCTCGACGATTTCGGCACCGGCTACGCCTCGCTCACGCACCTGATGAGCGTGCCGGTGGACTACATCAAGATCGACAAGTCCTTCGTCGATCGCATCGTTTCGCATGCCCCCAGCCAGATCATCGTCGAGGGGATAATCGACATCGCGACGAAGCTCGGAATCCGTGTCATCGCCGAAGGGATCGAGACGGCCGGACAGGCACGCAAGCTGATGGCGCTTGGGTGTACGCTGGGTCAGGGTTTCTTCTATTCCCGTGCCGTACCGAGCGATGCGGCGGCGGTCCTGATGGCCGCGCATCCACGCGGGCGAGGAATCACACTGGCCGGCGGACGGTTACAATAGTGAAATGTGCCGGATCGAACGGGAATCCTGCACCTCTTTAACCAAAAAATAGCCATAGTCTCGTAGGCGGTGGGCATGATTTCTTGGACAATACATCGTCGGGCGGAGTCGCGTGCTTGCGCGTCGCGGAAAGGCCCTTCCCCGCAAGGTGGCCTGCGCGACTTCTTACCCGCTGCCGGACTGCTCGCCGCGGGGCTCGTCGGACTGACGGCTGGCTGGCTGCTTTCGGGCACGCAGTCGGGCCAATACCTCGTGGTCATGGCGCCGACCTCCTCCTTGGTCGATAGCGTCAATCTCGTCACCCGGACCGGCGGCCGCCTCGCAGCCACCAGTTCGCTGCCCAATGTCGTGATAGCCGGGTCTTCCCAGGCCCACTTCGCCGCGTCGCTTCGCAAGGCGGGCGCGTGGCTCGCTGTTTCCGTTCCGGCCGTCGCGGGATGCGGCGCCCCTTCTTCGCAGGAGCAGACCTCTTGAACGTCGAACTCGACCAACTGCGCCGCAAGTCCGGGCGCCTGCTCCTCTGGCTATTCTGGGCGCACGTGCCCCTCTTCGCCGTGGTGGCGCTGCTGACGAGCCACAATGCGCTCGCCGCCGCGCTGGCCGGCACCCTGGTGGCGGGCAGCTACCACGTGATGTGGCTGCGGCACGGCATCGCGCCCGCGACGCGCTACCTCTCCGCCGTGGCGCTGATGGCGGAACCGGCGATCCTGCTCGTCCTGCTGCGCGGCCATCCGTGGCAGATGGACATGCACATGTACTTCTTCGCCATGCTGACGCTGACCATCGGCTGGTGCGATCGCCGCGCCGTTCTGGTCGCCGCGACCGCCGTGGCGCTGCATCACCTGTTGCTGCTCTACCTGCTGCCCTCGGTCGTTTTCGCGGGCGGGGGCAACCTCGGCCGCGTGCTGCTCCATGCCGTCATCGTCACCTTCCAGGCGAGCGTGCTGGTGCTGCTGAGCGACCAGCTGGTGGAATCCTTCGCCCTGCGCGAACGCACCCGCGAAGCGGAAGAGGCGAGCCGCGCCAAGAGCATGTTCCTGGCCAACATGAGCCATGAAATCCGCACGCCGATGAACGCGATCCTCGGCTTCTGCCACCTGATCGGCCGAACCGACCTCGACCCCAAGCAGAAGGACTACGTCTCCAAGATCGGGCAGGCGGGCATGTCGCTGCTGCGCCTGATCAACGACATCCTCGACTTCTCGAAGAACGAAGCTGGCAAGCTGACGCTGGAGGCCAACCCCTTCGACGTGCGCAACGCGGTCGCCAACCAGCTGCAGCTGGTCGCAGGGGATGCCGAGGCCAAGCGGGTCCGCGTGACGTCCGAGATTTCCCGCGCCCTGCCCCATCGCCTGATGGGCGACGAACTGCGCTTCAACCAGGTGCTGCTCAATCTCGTCAGCAATGCTGTCAAGTTCTCCGAAAACGGCAGCGTCACCGTCGGCCTCGACATCGTCGCGGAAGTCGACGACCAGTTCACCGTCGAACTGCAGGTACGCGATACCGGCATCGGCATGAACGCCGAGCAGCAGGCGGCGCTGTTCCAGTCCTTCTCGCAGGCGGACAGCTCGACCACCCGGCGCTTCGGCGGCACCGGCCTCGGCCTCGCGATCTGCCGCCAGATCGTGGAGCAGATGGGTGGCTCGATCCGCGTCGAGAGCGCGCCCGGACAAGGCAGCACCTTCGTTGCCCGCATGCAGATGGCGCGCGAGGATGAGACCGCCGCACTTGAGCCGGCCGTGCCTCCGCAGATCCGCGCCCTGCGCGTGCTCGCTGCCGACGACAACTCGGCATCGCGTCAGGTCCTTCAGGACATCTTCGCAGGCTGGGAAATCCCGCTCGATCTCGTCGCGTCGGGTGACGAAGCACTCAGCGCCATCCGCGGCGCGGACGAGGCCGGCCATGCCTACGACCTCGTTCTGCTGGACTGGAAGATGCCCGGCATGAACGGCCTCCAGACGGTCGAGGCGATGCAGGCGATGGATCATGCCGCGCCGCTGCCCCGCACCCTCATCGTCACCGCTTACGGCGCCGACAGCCTGCTGCCCGGCGGCACCCCCGCCCACGTCGCCGCGGTCCTGACCAAGCCGATCGCACCCCGCGCGCTGCTGGAGACGATTATCGAGGTGGCCTCGCAAGATGCCGGACCGGCCGGCGATGCCACTCCGGAAGACGCACCGAGCCTGGCGGCCCAGTTCCAGGGCGCGCGCGTGCTGCTGGTCGAGGACAACGAGATCAACCGCGAAATCGCCATCGAACTGCTTACGCAGGCCGGTCTGGTGGTGGACCAGGCGGAAAACGGCCGCATCGGCTGCGACCGCGTGCAAGCCGCCAACGGAAACTACGCGGCCGTCCTCATGGACGTGCAGATGCCGGAAATGGACGGCATTGCCGCAACCCGCCTGATCCGCGAGACATGGTCCGCAGACCGCCTGCCGATCATCGCCATGACCGCCCACGCGCACGAGGAAGAGCGCCAGCGCTGCCTCAACGCGGGGATGAACGATCATATCTCCAAGCCCGTCGATCCGGCCATGCTGATGCGCACGCTCGAGCGTTGGCTGAGGCCGGTCGCCACCGGAATGCCGGTGGCGACACCCGCTCCGGTCGTCGTGGCGGCGCAGGCTCCCGTACAGGACGTCGTCCTGCCAGAGACCCTGCTGCCGTTCGACTTGCGCGCGGCCCTGCTGCGGGTGAACGGCAAGGCCTCGCTCCTGCGCAAGCTCATCATCACCTTCGGCGAGACTTATGCGAACGTCGGGCAGGACCTGCGCACCCATATCGCTGGCGGCTTGCTCGCCGACGCGCGCCGCCTTGCACACAGCCTCAAGGGCGTGGCAGGTTCGCTGGAACTGCCGGACATCCAACGCTCGGCGGCAGAGATCGAGCGGATGCTCGCCGATGGGGATGCGCTGCAGGCGCAGTCCGCGATCGTCGACCTCGAGACGCTGCTGGCTCCGGCCGTCGCCGCCGCGCGCAGCCTCACCGCGAACCGCACGGCAGCCGCCCCGGCGACCGACGGGGATCGCGACATGAGCGCAGCGGCGGCGGCACGCGACGAATTGCGCGGCCTGCTGCGTCGCCGCAGCCTCGGCGCGAGGGCCAGCTTCGGGCGCTACGCCGCTGCGATCGGCCTCAACGACGACGAGCGCGCGGCACACCCGGTAAATCGCGCCCTTGAGAAACTCGACTACGATACGGCAATCGACCTCCTCGACGCGGAAGAAGCCGCCGCCGAGACAGTCGACCAGGCAGGAGCAGCGGCATGAGCAGGGGCACGATCCTCATCGTCGACGACGAGGTCTCGAATATCGAGATCATGAATGCGGTGCTGGAGGACGACTACGAAGTCCTGTTCTCCACTTCCGGCCAGCAGGCGCTGGATACGGCGCGGGCCACGCCGCCCGACCTCATCCTGCTCGACGTGCTGATGCCCGGGATCGACGGCTTCGAAGTGTGTCGTCAGATTAAGGATGACCCACAACTCGCTGATATTCCGGTGATCTTCACGACGGGACTTGGCGATACCGATCACGAGATGCGCGGCCTGTCGCTGGGCGCGATCGACTATGTGACAAAGCCGATCCAGCCCGCGATCCTGCGCGCCCGGGTCGGCAACCACATCGAACTCAAGCGCCTGCGTGACCAGTTGGCCAGCATGGCGGTGACCGATGCCCTCACCGGGCTCAGCAACCGCCGCCAGATGGAGCAGGCGCTCAAGTCCGAGGTGGGGCGCCTCGGCCGTACCGGCGACTGGCTGACGGTCATCATGATCGACATCGATTTCTTCAAGCAGTTCAATGACACCTACGGCCACCCGGCCGGAGATCGCTGCATCGTTATGGTCGGCGCGGCGCTTACCCGTGCCGTCAAGCGCGCGTCCGACCTTCCCGCTCGCTACGGCGGCGAGGAGTTCGCCTGCATTCTCCCCGGTGCCGATCCCGAAGGCGCGGCGCTGGTCGCGCAGGAAATCAGCCTGCATGTGCAGTCGCTCAACATCCCGCACGAACGTTCGCAGATCAGCCCGTTCATTACCGTCAGCATTGGCGTCGCCAGTGCCCGTTGCCTGCCGGACATGACCCCCGAGATGTGGATGAAGGAGGCGGACCGCCAACTCTACCTAAGCAAGCAGCAAGGCCGGAACCGCGTAACCTCGACCGAGTTCGGTGCGGTCGTGGACAACCTGCAGGCCTGAACAGCCACCCCCGCGCTCGACATATTCACAGACAGGGGATTTCAACGCTGAATTGTATATGAAAACATTATTTTTCATATAGATATGGTAAATTTATGCTAACATTTTGAGATATACGCTGCAATGCTATAAGCAACCTGCCGTAATTATCTTATTGTGCTGAAATAAAAACATATAGCTATATGATAAGGAAAGGCTCGCTGCGGTCGTTCAACGGTTCGCAGCCGTCTTCGGTGATCAGCCACAAGTCCTCGAGGTGCACGTTCCCGGTGGCGTCGAGGTGCAGCACGGGGCAATCGACGCTGACGACCATGTTTGCCTCGACACGGTGGTCGCCCTTCTCGAAGTTGAGCGCACCGCCCTTGAACGCCTCGTCGGTATGGAACAAGCCGACGCTGTGCGTGGCGCAGGAGACGGCCACATCGTAGCCGCCGCGTGCCACCGCATCATGCCCGATCCGGCGGATATCGGAGTAGTGAAGTCCGGGGCGCAGTTCACGGGCGATGGCATCGTTGGCGCAGACAGCCGCCTCCACCATCCGCATGACGATGGGATCGGGCGTGCCGACGAATACCGTCCGCCCGAAATCGCCGTGATATCCGGCGTAGTGGCTGACCGCATCGATCTGGAAGCTGCGTCCGTCCCTGATCACGCCGTCCCGTCGCCGCATGGCCATGCTGTCGGTCGAGACGAAGAGCGGTATGCCGCCGCGCCGCCCGGTCTCGGCGAAGAAGGCGAGCCGCAGCTCCTCGTACGTCGATCCCGCTCGCATCGACAGGATCGCCGCGCGGGCGGCTTCGGCATTGTTGGCGGCGGCATGGCGCATGA
Source organism: Novosphingobium sp. 11B (assembly GCF_054589055.1). Taxonomy (NCBI): domain Bacteria; kingdom Pseudomonadati; phylum Pseudomonadota; class Alphaproteobacteria; order Sphingomonadales; family Sphingomonadaceae; genus Novosphingobium; species Novosphingobium sp. 11B. The sequence continues at coordinate 22,274 of NZ_BAAILP010000069.1, forward strand.
GCGCGATCTCGACCGGCGACTTGATCATGCGGATGCTGCGAAGCAGCGGCTCTGCGGGGAAGCACTTGCCGCTCAGCCCCAGAGCCGCCGCCGCATTCAATGTATCGACGGCAAAGCTCGTCCCATAAGCGGCCACCGCCGCTCTCAGGGCCGACGCGGCATCGGGATAGGCGGGCCTGCGCGAGAGCACGCCCAGTGTTGCAGTCCGGCTGATCATGTCCAGCGGATCGGCGCGCCCGCCCGGCGGTTCGTCGAGGAAAATCGGCGCTGCAGCGTCGCCCTCCAGTCCCTCGGGCGCGGTATAGAGGAAGATGTCGAGCGGGCCGCCCTCGGCCGGGTCTTCGACGTCGTGGAGATAATGGATGAACTGGCTGGTGATCAGGATCACCGGCTGATCGGCCGCCGCCGGGACGACCGCCAGGACCGCGCCCGACTGGCCCATCAGCACCATCTGCGGCCAGAAGCCGGTCGCGTGGTAAATGTTCGTCGGGTCGGACAGAACCAGCGCCGACACGCCGCTCTCGGTGAGCACACGTTCGGCGACGGCACGGTTCATCAAAGGCGCAAGCGCGGGCATGGAGCAGTCGTTTCCTTGAGGCACGGATAAAGGCGCGGCGTCGTCAGCCGACGTGCCGCGCGCAGGACGGGGTTTTACGGCTCACCAGATTTCGGGACGGGACCTCAGGCCGGGATCGAGGTCGAAGGCATTGACGGGAACGGTGAGACCCAGGTTCTCGCGCAAGGTCGCGCCTTCGTATTCCCTGCGGAAATGGCCACGATCCTGAAGGATCGGGACGACGTGATCGACGAAGTCCTCCAGCCCGCCCGGCAGGAACGGTGCGGAGATGACGAAGCCGTCGGCGGCGCCCTGCTTCTCCCACTCTATAAGCGTCCCGGCCACGTCCTCGGCGGTGCCGACGATGGTGTGCCCGGTCCGACCGGCGGCGACCCTGCGCGCCAGTTCGCGCACCGGCAGGCCCTCGCGCTCCGCCAGTTCGAGCACGCGGTCCCGCGTCGAGTTCTGACCAGCCAGCGCCGTTTCCGGCAGCGGCGGCAGCGGACCGTCGGGGTCTGCCTGCGACAGGTCGATATTGCCGAGCAGCCCTTCGAGCTTGGAGATGGCGATCTCGGCCGGGATCAGGTCGTCCAGTTCGTGCTTCAGATCTTCGGCTTCGGCAAGGGTACGTCCTATGACCGGGGTGACCGCAGGCGTGATCTTGAGACCGTCCGGCGTGCGGCCGAACCCGGCCAGTTGCGCGTGCATCGCGGAGCGGAAGGCCTTCGCCGTCTCGATCGTCGGGTGCGAGGTGAAGATGACTTCGGCGGTCGCCGCGGCGAAGCGCTGGCCGGTGGCCGAGGCCCCCGCCTGCACCAGCACCGGGTGACCCTGCGGCGGACGCGGTACGGTCAGTGGCCCGGCGACCCTGAAGTTCGCGCCCTCGTGATCGACGGCGCTGATACGCGAAGGGTCGGTGTAGCGCCCGCTCGCCTTGTCGGCGGCGACGGCGCCTTCCTGCCAGCTGTCCCACAGCTTGCGCGCAACGGCCACGAACTCCTCTGCCCGGGCGTAGCGATCGCCATGTGCGAGGTGGCTGTCGAAACCGTAATTGTGCGCCTCGTTCTCCATGGTGGAGGTCACGATGTTCCAGCCCGCGCGGCCACGGCTCATGTGATCAAGCGAGGCGAAGCGGCGGGCCAGATCGTAGGGATGATTGTACGTGGTAGACGCCGTGCCGATCAGGCCGAGGTGCCGGGTTGCCGTCGCGATCGTCGCCAGCACCACGAGCGGGTCCAGCTTGGGCGTCTCCAGCCCGGCGAAGACCGATGCGCCCCGGACCGGATGATAGCCGAGGTAGTCGGCCAGGAAGACGCCGTCGAACAGCCCCTTCTCCGCAGTGCGGCCAAGTGCGCGAAAATAGTCGGCGTCGCACAGGGCATTGTCGGCGGCGCGGGAGTGGCGCCAACCGGCGATATGGCCACCGGTCTGCATCAGGAACGCAAGCAGTTTCATGACGTCTTTGGCGCCTCGCGTCGAAGAATTGAGCCTGTCGGGGATCACCCTCGTCGGGAACGGCGGCCGAAGCCAGCCTCGCCCCCTGACATGTCCGGATAACGAGCACGACTTGGCCGCCCACGCTAATCAGGATTCCTTGGAGGTGATAAGGGGTTCTGATTTCCGGCGCGAAAAAAAGCAGTGTTACCTTGCACTCATCAAGCGGCGATTTGATGACAGCAAGCCGTCCAGTGCTCGATGCAATGCTTAATAAAGAAACACGATAAAAGTTTCACGCAGGAAGAACGATCTCAAAACTCAGACCAATAATGGTCAGGGATCGAAATGGGGAAAGCAATCATGACCAGCACATCGGCGCTACATCGCGCCGTTCTTTTGTCCTGCACGTCGATGATCGTCGCGTTGGGCCTTTCGACCAACGCCAATGCGCAGGCATCCGGCGCCGATACGACGGCGAGTGCGCCCGGCGACATCGTCGTGACTGCCCGCAAGCGCGGCGAGGACATTCTCAAGACCCCGATCTCGGTCACCGCCCTGACGGGCGAGGACATGCAGAAGCGCGGCGTGCAGTCGGTCACCGACCTTGCCTCCTTCACGCCCAGCATGAAGATCGTGTCGAGTTCGTCGGGTCGCAACGACCGCTCGTTCCAGCAGGTCATCATCCGCGGCTTCACCCCATCGAGCGCTTCGGTCCAGACCGCCTCGATGTTCATCGACGGCGTGCCGGTCTCGACCGCCACCGCGATCCAGACGATCTCCGACCCCGAGCGCATCGAAGTGCTGAAAGGCCCCCAGAGCGCCTACTTCGGCCGCCAGACCTTCGCCGGTGCCGTCAACGTCGTGACCAAGTCCACGCCCGACCGCCTCGAAGGCAGCTTCTCGGGGATGGTCGGCACGCGCGACAACCATGACATCCAGGCCTCCATCGGCGCGCCGTTGATCGAGGGCCTCGTCGGCTTCCGCGCGACCGTGCAGGAAATGGCCAAGGGCGGTTCGTGGAAAAACCAGGGCGTGCCCGGCCAGACGCTCGGCGACCAGCGCACCCGCGCCGCGACGCTGGCGATGGAGTTCACCCCTTCCTCGAACCTGAAGGCGAAGGCCTTCGCGATGATCTCGAAGAACAACGACGGTCCGAACGCGACCGGCCTGCTGGCGGCGCACGCCGTCACCAACCCTTCGAACGGCGCGGTGATCGTGCCGGATTCCTCGAACTGCGCCTTTGGCGCCAACCGCTACTTCTGTGGCACCCTGCCCGGCCTGCCCGCCGGCGCGCCTTCGATGAACACGGTCAACACGCCCTTCATCGAGGACTTCCTCGCCAACCCGAAGGGCCGCCTGATCAACCCCGAGGACGGCGTCCAGGGCTATGGCCTGCGCAGCCGCTTCTATCACCTGCACTTCAACGTCGACTGGGAGGTCGGCAGCGGCATCACTCTGTCCTCGCTCACCGGCTACAACAACGAGAGCCGCAGCCAGTTGTCGGACCTCGACCTCTATTACAACACCACTGCGCCGAATTCGACCAACGCGGTCGGCACGGCGCCCGGAGCACCGAGCTACTTCGACTATCCCTACCTCGTCGAAGCCAAATCCAAGGACTTCTCGCAGGAACTTCGTGCAAGTTATGATGATGGCGGACCGTTCACCGCCACGCTCGGTGGCAGCTATCTGAACGCGACGTTCCAGGGCGGCGGCGGCGGCAACAACGGCGCGCTCGGCACCAGCCAGTTCAGCGTCGTTTCGGGCAAGACCCGCAACCGCACCTTCGGCGCCTTCTTCGGCCTCGGCTACAAGATCACGCCGGAGCTGAGCATCAACTTCGACGGCCGCTACCAGATCGACACGATGTATGCCTATGCCCGCCCGGGCGGCCAGACCATCGCCTCGGCCGCCTTCGCGACGCCGGGCTTCTACGAGGAAGGCTCGGTTCTGGCCAAGCAGACCTACAAGAATTTCACCCCGCGCGTGATCGTCAACTACGACGTGACGCCGGACATGATGGTCTATGCCTCGTACTCGAAGGGCGTGAACCCGGCGGCATTCAACACCGTGTTCCTCTCCAACCTGAGCCCGGCGGCACAGGTTCTGGCGGCGGACGCGGGCCTGCGCATCGCGGTGAAACCGGAAAAGCTCGACAATTTCGAGATCGGCGCCAAGGGCAAGGCGTTGGACAACCGCGTGCGCTACGCCGTTGCCGCCTACTACGGCATCTGGAAGGACCAGCTGAACGCCAACGTCATCACCCTGGTCGATCCGGCGACGAGCGTGGTTTACAACATCCAGGCCCAGCTCAACACCGGCAAGGTCAAGATGTACGGCCTCGAAGGCGACTTCTCCTTCGCGGCGACCGACCACCTGACAGTCTCAGCCAACGGTTCGTACAACGAAAGCGACATCCGCAAGCTGAGCGCACCCACGGTGACCGCCCTTACCGGCATCACCGACTTCAGCGGCAACCACAATCCGCTGGCCTCGCGCTGGTCGGGCTCGGTCTCGGCCAACTACACGATGCAGCTGCGCGGTGACGTGGAGGCCTTTGCCCGCGCCGACTTCACGTACAAGTCGGGGGTCTACACCAATGCCTCCAACCTGACGAAGACGCCGGACATGACGCAGGTGAACTTGCGCGCAGGCTTCGGGAACGATCGCTTCACGTTCGAAGGTTTCGTGACCAACCTGTTCAACAACAAGGCTTATCCGGCCGCCATCGACTTCACCCTGCTGGAGCGCACCAACTCCTACCTCTCGCCGTTCTCGGGCGTTGCGGTGGCACTGCGCGACCTGCGCACGTTCGGTGTGCGATCGACCGTGAAGTTCTGACGAGTGCCGATGCGCGGCGGGGAGCACCCTCGCACCCCGCCGCACACGGTATTTCAACTCGAGCAGATGGATACGACGATGAGCGAATACGATCTGGTCATTCGCGGCGGCACTGTCGCCGACGGCACCGGAGCCGATCTTTTCGAAGGCGACGTCGCGGTGCGCGGCGGCAAGATCGTCGCGACGGGGGCGGTCTCCGGCTCCGGGCGCGAGGAGATCGACGCGCGCGGCAAGCTGGTTACGCCCGGCTTCGTCGACATCCACACTCACTACGACGCCCAGGTCACCTGGGACACGCAGTTCTCGCCCTCGACCAATCACGGCGTGACGAGCGTGCTGATGGGCAACTGCGGCGTCGGCTTCGCGCCCTGCCGCCCCGACATGCGCGAACAGATGATCGACGTCATGGAAGGCGTCGAGGACATTCCCGGCATCGTCATGGCCGAGGGCCTGCCCTGGAACTGGGAGAGCTTCCCGGAATACATGGACGCCATCGAGCAGCGCCCCATGGATGCCGACTTCGCCGTCGCCGTCCCCCACATTCCGGTGCGCGTCCACGTCATGGGCCAGCGCGCCATCGAGCGTGAACCCGCCGCCGGCGCCGACATGCAGGCCATGGCCGCCATCGTGCGCGAAGGGTTGGAGGCAGGCGCCTTCGGGTTCTCCACCACCCGCGTCATCGGCCACCGCACCGCGAGCGGCGACCAGCTTCCGGTCACCACCGCGAGCGAGGACGAACTCCTCACCATCGCCATGGCCATGAAGCCATTAGGCCGCCACTTGTTCATGTCGGCTTCCGAATTCGACACCGGCAACGGCTTCTCGTCCGAATTCCGCATGCTCTCGCGCGTGGCGGAGGCTTCGGGCCAGACGGTGACCTTCCCGCTCCTGCAGTACAACGAAGCGCCCGATCGCTGGCGCGAGATCGCCGACGCCTGCGCCGCGAGCCGGGCGCAGGGGATCGACATCTATGGACAGGTCGTCAGCCGCCCGGTCGGCGTCCTGTTCGGCCACCAGTTGTCGCTGAGCCCCTTCCGCGGCTGCCCGGCTTACGAAGCCATCGAGCACCTTCCCATCGCCGCCCGCGCGCGGGAAATGCGCAAGCCTGAGGTGAAGGCCGCGATCCTCTCGGAAATGGGCCTGCCGCTCGACCCAAAGACGTATCCCGCGTTCATGCGCGAAGTCTCCCAGTGTTATGCCATGGGCGAGAACCCCGACTATGCCCCGCCCGAAAGCGCCCGCTTCGACATCATCGCCGCCCAGCGCGGCTGCAGTGTCCACGAAGTCGCCTACGACGCGCTGCTGGAGGAGGATGGCCAGGCCATCCTCTACTTCCCGGCGCGCAACTACACGCACTACAACCTCGACGTCGTCCACCACATGCTGCGGCGCGAGGACACCGTGCTCGGCCTCGGCGACGGCGGTGCGCATGTCGGTGCGATCTGCGACGGCAGCATGCAGACGTTCCTCCTCACTTACTGGACCCGCGACCGCGTGGGCGAGCGCTTGTCGATCCCCGAAGCGGTGCGCCTGATGACCGGCCACACCGCCCATGTCGGCGGTTTCGGCGATCGCGGGATCATCGCGCCGGGCTACAAGGCGGACCTCAACGTCATCGACTACGACCGCCTGCGCCTCGCCCCGCCGCGCGCCAGCTTCGACCTTCCCGCCGGTGGCCGCCGCCTGACGCAAGGGGCGAGCGGCTACGCCGCGACGATCCTCTCCGGCGTCGTCACCGCGCGCGACGATACCCCCACGGGTGCCCTGCCCGGCCGCCTCGTGCGTGGCCGCCGCTCCGCGCCTGTCGCCTGATACCTCCAGACGGAACTGACCTGATGCTCATCAATCGAGACCGCGCCGACACCCTGATGGACCGCGAGGACATCGCGGTCGTCGTCGCCTCGACCCCGATCAATACCTACTACCTCTCCAGTTGGGCCACCGACGCCAGCTGGGGCTTCGGCGATCTCGCGCTGGCGATCCTGCCGCGCGACCATGCGCTCGATGCCGCCGTGCTGACCGTCGAGGTCGATATGGGCCAGCCCCAGCAGGGGCAAGGCACGTGGATGGCGGTGCGCGGCTACGCCCGCAAGCCCGGCATCGGCGCGGGCGGCGTGCAGGCCGCGCTGACCGCTGAGGGCCTGCCGCAGAACCATCAGGAAGCGGTAGCGCAATACTTGCGCGAACTCGGCCTCGGCCGCTCGCGCGTGGCGTTCGAGGATCGCGGCCTCGGCCTCGACGTCAACGAACTGCTCGGCGGCACCATCGACGTTTTCCCGGCGCGCGATCTCTTGCGCGACATGCGCATGGTCAAGACGCCCGCTGAGATGGCCAACATGCGCGCCGCCGCCCGCAAGACCGAACTGTCGCTCCAGCTCTCGGCCGAGGCGCTTGCCGCCGGGGCCACCTGCGCCGAGGCGGAGCGGGTGTTCTGGTCCGCCGCCGCGCTGGCGGGCGGCCGCCCGGTGTTCCTGCTCATCACGCCCTACCGCCCCGGCTTCGGGCGCTTGCCCAAGAATGCCGAACTGCAGCAGGGCGACATGGTGACTTTCGACGCCACCGCCGAGTTCTCGCACTACACCAGCGACATCGGCCGCACCGCAGTCATCGGCGAGCCCTCGCCCGAACAGCTCAAGCGCTACAATGCTACTCGGCTTGGCTGGCAGGCGGCGCTGCCGGAGTTCCGCGCCGGTCGCCTCTCCAGCGACATGGAGAAGGCCGTCGTCGCCTCGATCCAGGCCCACGGCAACCCCGAGTTCCGCGCCTGCGGCCTCCACTCGGTCGGGCTGGAGCACACCGATCACCCGCATCCGGGCGGAGGCATGCACAGTTTCGAACTGGTAGACCGCATGGTCCTGAGCTGCGACCTGCCCTGGATCGGCCCGGAGATCGGCAAGTTCCACTTCGAGGACATCATCTACCTCGAAGGCGACACGGTCGAAATCCTCAACGATGCCGACGGCCGCCTGATGGCCTGCATCGACGGGCGCACCGTTCGTGTCGACTGACACCCCGGCGCCCTTCCCTCCGGTCCGCCAGACGCTCTGGCCGATGCTGCTGCTGTTTCTGGCGGCCAATTTCTACAGCATCGACAAGGCAATAGTCGGCGTTCTTGCGGAGCCGATCAAGGCCGACCTCGGCATCGACGACATTCGCATGGGCCTGCTCATGGGCCTTGCCTATTCGCTGCTGAGCGGAGTCTGCGGGCTGTGGCTGGGCTCGCTGGTGGACCGACATGTACGCAAGCGCGTGCTGGGCGGCGCGATCATCGTCTGGAGTTTGTCCACCGCGCTCGGCGGCCTCGCGCCGAATTTCGAGACGTTCTTCGTGTTTCGCGCCCTCGTCGGCCTTGGCGAAGCGGCGGTCGCACCTGCCGCCATGTCGCTGATCGCCGACATGTTTCCGCCCGACCGGCGCGGCCGGGCGCTGAGCGCCTACCTCATCGGTGCGACCATCGGCACGGCGCTGTCCTCGGTAATCCCGGGCGCGATCCTTGCCGCGAAACTGCATATCGCGCTGCCGGGCTATGGCCTAGTCGTTCCATGGCGCAGTGCGTTTCTGCTCTGCGGGATCGTCGGCCCGGCCGTGGGCCTCGCCTTCCTGACCATCCGCGAACCCGCCCGGCGCGGCCTGCCCGCAGAGGCGAAGGCGCCCGCGCGGGTGGGTGAGAAGCTGGCCTATCTCGGCCGCCAGCGAAAGCTGGTCGTGCCGCTGTTCGCCGGTTTTTGCCTCTATTACCTCGCCTTTGTCGGCGTCACCTCGTGGACCGCGCCGCTGCTGATGCGCACTTATGGGCTGACCCTGCCGCAGATCGCCAACCTGCTCGGCCTCGGCATGCTCGTCGCTGGTGTTTCGGGTTACCTGCTCGGCGGCTTCGCGGCGGACACGCGCAAGGCCGGGCGCATCGGGCTGATGGCGGTGCTGCCGCTGGTCGCCCTGCCCACCGCCTTCGCAGGCTATGCGCCGAGCCTTGGCCTTGCCATTGCCGCGCTCGCTACGATCAGCCTGACCACGCCGATGCTCAACGTCGCGATGAACGCGACCGTGCAGGAGATCGTGCCCAACGACATGCGCGGCTTCTCCTACGCCTTCCTCAGCGTCGTCGCGGCCTTGCCCGCAGGCGCCGGAGGGCCGTTCGCCATCGCCTTCGTCTCGGAGAAGGTGCTCGGCGATCCATCGCGCATCGCCGCCTCGTTCGTCCTCGTCGTCCTGCCCTGCCTTTTGCTGGCGGCAGCCTGTTTCGCGGCCGCCGCGCGCGCCTATCGCTCCGCCCCGGCGGACGGCGAGCTGGCGCGCGTCATCGGCGCCAGCCACTTGTGATCTCTCCGGAGCCCGTACCATGCCCGACCCCCACCAGATGATTTTGGCCACCTTCATCCACAACAGCGGCGCGCACCCGGGCGGATGGCGCTGGCCCGGCGCGCCTGCCGTGGACCAGCACGACTTCGCCCACTTCGCTCATCTCGCCCAGACGGCTGAGCGCGGGAAGATGCACTGCTACTTCTCAGGCGATTCCCAGGGCTTTCCGAGCATTTCCGGCAAGGACGCCTTCGCCGCCACCGATTACGCGGGCAAGCTGGAGCCGACCACGCTGCTCGCCGCGCTGGCCGTCGTCACGAAGCACATCGGCCTGATCGCCACGGCCTCGACCACGTACAACGAGCCTTACGCGATCGCCCGCCGCTTTGCCTCACTCGACCATATCTCGAAGGGCCGCGCGGGCTGGAACGTCGTCACCTCCGCCAGCGACGGCGAGGCGCGCAACTTCGGGCGCGACCTGAACATGGACCACGACGCCCGCTACGCCCGCGCCGAAGAGTTCGTGGACGTAGCCAGGAACCTCTGGGACAGCTGGGAGGACGGCGCGATCCTGCGCGACCGCGACGCGGCACGCTACTTCGACCCCGCCAAGGTCCACGAACTGGGTCACAAGGGCGAGCACTTCACCGTCGCCGGTCCGCTCAATGTCGCCCGCCCACCGCAAGGGCACCCGATCATCGTGCAGGCGGGCGGCTCCGGCCCCGGCCGCGCGCTGGCCGCGCGCACCGCGGACATGATCTTCACCGCCGCCAGTTCAGTGGAAGTCGCGAAGGAGTTCCGCGACGACATGCGCGCCCGCGCCGCCGCCTTCGGCCGCAACCCGGATCACGTGAAGATCATCCCCTCGGTCCAGTTGATGGTCCGCGCCAGCGAGGCGGAGGCCCGCCGAGCCGACGAGGAACTGCTTGACCTCGTGCCCGAGGCTCTGGCCCTTCGCACCCTCAGCCTGCAACTCGGCGTCGATCTCTCGCACCTCTCGGTCAATGATCGCTTGCCCGACCTGCCCGAGACCAACGGCGGCAAGTGGGTGCAGCAGTCGATCATCCGCATGGCCCGCGAGGAAGACCTGCCGATCGGGCTGCTTGCCCGGCGCGTCGTCGTCTCGCGCGCCAGCTTCTCCTATACCGGCACGCCCGAGCAGGTGGCGGACTTGTGCGAGAACTGGTTCCGCGCGGGCGCTGCGGACGGGTTCTCGCTCTCGCCCAACTACCAGCCCGGCGTGCTGGAGGATTTCGTCGACCAGGTCATCCCCATCCTTCAGAAGCGCGGCCTGTTCCGCGCCGAGTACGAAGGCGATACCCTGCGCGAGAACCTCGGCCTGCCGCGCCCGGAAAATGCCTTCGTCGCCAATCCCGCGCTGGGGTGCGAACCCCGCATGTGGGCCTGACCGCTACAGCCACTTTCGAAGAGGAATAGGACCATGTTGAGCCGTCGTGATGTTGCCCGGGGTATAGGTCTGGCCGGAGCAGTCAGCGCGTTTCCCGCCCTCGCCGCGCAGAAAGCTGCCAGCCTGCCGACGCCCCCGAAAGGCCAGTGGACCCGCTTCGGCGAACTGCGCCGTGCGGGCGGCGTGCTGCACTATGCCGTGATCGGAGAGCCGGTTGTAGGCAAGCTGCCGGTGGTGCTGCTGCACAAGCTGGGTGGCTGGCTGTCCGACTGGCGCCATGTCGCGCCGATGCTGGCCGAGGGGCGGCAGGTCTATGCCTTCGACCTTCCCGGTCACGGCGGCTCGCGCTGGGACGGCCCGGCGCCCTACATCCAGAGTCTTGGCGAGACGGCCGCGCTGCTAGTCGGTGCCTTCGACGAACTCGGCTTCGACAAGGTGGACCTGATCGGCACCTCGCTCGGCGGCTGCCTTGCCGTGCCACTCGCCGCATTCTGGCCGGAGCGGGTGGGCAAGCTCGCGCTCGTCTCCTGCGCGCTCGGCCATCGCCGCTCACTGGCCGAAATCAAGGTTGCGGTGGACGACAAGCAGGACACCCTGTTCGACAAGAATGGCGACCCGGTGCCGACGCCGCCGGAACTGCTGTCAAAGACCTTCGGCATCATCAATAGCGGCCCGATCAATGCCGAGGGCATCCTCAGCCGCAGGGCCGCAGGCAAGTGGATACAGCCCTCCGAGCGCGGTGTCGCGATCACCGAGATCGCCGGAACCATGAACCGGATCGAAGCGCCGACGCTGCTCGTCTACGGCCAGTTCGACAAGGCCTACCTCAAGTTCCGCAGCGCCGCGGAAGCCGAACTGAAGCGCGGCAAGACCATGGTGGTCGAGAACTCGGGCGCCTTCGTCATGCAGGACAATCCGCCTGCCACGGCCCGCGTGCTCAGGGCCTTCCTCGACGAGGCGTGAGGCGCACTCAGTCCGGCTTGCGGGCACACCATTGCCGGATGGTCGCCTTCAGCAGCCGGACGGTGCGGGTTTCGTAACGGTCCTTGAGGGTGATGAAGCCGAAGGCGGGCGCCGGTATTTCCGAGCCCGCCAGACGCTTCAACGAGCCGTTCGCCAGCTCGTCGGCGACTGCCTCGCACGCGACCATGCCGATCATGCCCGAGTGCAGGATCATGGCCTTCACGAACGTCGTGGACGAGGCCTTCACCGACTTGCTCTCGCGCCTATAGCCGAACCGGCGCAGCATGTTCACGACGTCGTCGTTGTCGATGGGATCGGCGGTCTCGTAAGCGCTGACGTGTGCCCAGACGAAGTCGGTGCCCCTGGCGAAATCGTCCTCCGTCAGAGCGAAAACCGGGTGGTCCGGCGCGGCGACGACGGCATATTCGCGCTTGAACAGCGGCTCGAATTCCAGCGCATCATCGGCGTAGCCCTCGGGCAATCCGCAGAACGCGAAGTCTAGATCGCCTGAAGACAGCAGGTCCAGCAGCTGCGTCGTGTAGCCTTCGCGCACCCACATATCCACGTGGCCCGCCTGCTCGACGAACTGGCGCATGGCGCGGCTCATCGTATCGTTCATGATGATCGGATGCACCCCCACCGCCACCTTGGGCACGCGGTTAGCGGTCGCGAGGTCGTGGAGAATGCGCTGCTCTTCCATCAGCATGAGGCGCGCGCGCTGGACGAGCTTCTCGCACATCTCGGTCGGGCGCACGCCGTTGGGGCCGCGCTCGAAGAGGCTGGTGTTGAACTCCTCCTCCAGCTGGCGGATGCTGAGCGTCAGCGCGGGCTGCGTTATGCCGACCATCTTCGACGCCTTGCGCAGGCTCCCGCTCTCGTAGATCGCGATCATCCGCTTGAGCTGCACGAGGTTCACGGGTTGTCTTGCTCCTTGGCTGGCAGGTCAGGCGGACAATGTGGCATGTCCGCCGCCCGGCTCAAGTAATCAGCTCAGGTGAGCGTCGATCTCGCCGACGACGCGCGCGTTTTCCAGCTTGAGCACGCCATGCTTCACCCCGAGGAGATCGACGCGGCGGGCGTTGGGATAGTGGTGCGAGTTGGCAAGCGTGGGCCCCCACAAGTCATCCTCGGGGTTCATCACCAGCACCGGCTGCGCCACTTCGGCCATCGCGCCGAGGAAGTCGAAGCGATAGACCGAGATATAGCCCCATGGCATCCGCCCGCCGAGGCGCAGGCACTCGGCCATGCTGATGTGACGCTCCTCGTAGGAGATGCGCGGGTCGCTCAGCTCGCCGATGATCGCCCAGAGCTTTTCGACATGCGCCAAGTCCGGACCCGGGGGCGGGAACGCCGTGAGCAGGTTGGCGAGCTTGGCTTCGCGCTGCTCGGCCGGAAAGGCGGCAAGGCCGAAGACCACCGCGCGGCGAACCCGCTCCGGCAGACTGCGGGCAAGCTGCGTGGCGATGATCGAGCCGGTGTGAAAGCCCATGACGTCGAACTGCCCGGCGGGGATCAGGCCCTCAGCGGCGAGGTCGGTCATGAACTGCGCCATGATTTCGGCGAAGTCCTCGATGGTGACCGGCTCGGGCGGGGAATCGCTCATGCCGTAGCCCGGCGTATCGACGGCGACCACGGTGCGCTTCGCCGACAAGGGCTCCATCACCGGTAGCCAGTCGCCGCTGTTGCTAGGCGTCTGGTGAAGGCACAGCAGCGGCGGCATGGCGTCAAGGGTGTCGCACTTTGCGATGCGATAGTGGAGTTGGCCGAAGCGGCTCGGCGCATAGCCGCGCAGGATTTTGGACATGGTCAGTTCCGTTGGTCGGAGGTGATGCGCGAAGCCGCGCGGAAAGCGAGCAGCGACGCCGCGATGAAGGCACAAAGCCCGACGATCGCCATGGATCGACCCACCGCCGCCGGGGAGGCGAACACGGACTCGGTCAGCCACGCCACGGCCAGCGGGCCGAGCGAGGCGCCGATGATGGTCATCACGAAGGCATAGAGCGCCACCGCGAAACCGCGCACCTTGGTGGGCGTGATCTCCGAGATCACCGACAGCATCGTGGTTCCGTAAATGGCGCTGACCAGCATGATCTCGCCCAGCATGACCATGGCCAGCGGAGCGCTGCCGGACAGCAGCGGCAGGCACGAAGGAATGCCGAGTAGCGACAGGGCTCCGGCAAGCCGCGTCCGCCCACGCGCTCCCGAGCGCGCGCCGACACGGTCGACGACGACGCTGGCGACGAGCGCTCCGGCGACCGACCATGCGATCTGGCTGGTGCCGAGGCCCTTTCCGGCCGCGCCGACGTGATACCCGAAAGCGCGCGTGAGGAACACGGCGCCCCATCCCGTCGCCACCGAACCGCCCATCGCATAAAGCGCCAGCGATCCGTAAAGCGGCAGGAACACCCCGCGCTGCGCCGCCAGCAGGCCGAGCCCCTCGGCGAAGGAGAGCTTCGGCTCCGACCCGGTGACGGCATCGCTGCGGCGTGCGGGTTCGCGCAGCAGGAACAGCAGAATCACGATCAGCAGGCCGGACGCTCCCACAAGCGCGAAGGCGATGCGCCACGGGGCGAGTTCACCGATGATCGGCAGGCCCGCGAACACGCCCTTGGGGGCCAGGTCCAGGATCACCCCGCTGACCAGCGAGCCGAGGCCGTAGGCGATCATGCTGCCGAAGACGTAAAGCGCCATGGGCCGTCCGCGCCGGTGAGGCGGAAACAGGTCACTGATCATCGTCACCGCGCAAGGCCCCAGCACCGCCTCGCCGACGCCGATGAACAGACGCGAGGCGAACATCGATCCGAACCCCTGCGCAAAACCACCCGCGATCGTCGCCGCGCTCCAGATCACGATCCCGCCGATAAGCAGGCGGCGCCGGTTCACCACGTCCGCCACGGCGCCCAGCGGCAGTCCGACGGTGACGTAGAAGATGGAGAACGCGAACCCCTGCAGCAGCGCGATCTGCATCTCGCTGATCGAAAGATCGCGGCGAACCGGATCGATCACCAGAGCCAGCATCCCGCGATCGATGGTGGACACGATCTGCGCCAGAAAGAGCGTGCCGACGGTGACCCAGGCGACGGCGGGGCCGATGGCCCTGTCCGTTCCGGGCTGGTCAAGTCGCGTCATGGTAGTTCCTCAGATGGGGGCGTACCGACCCTTACCCCATCGGAAGGCGAGATCACGAAAGCGACGGTGATTATCCACTGGACGGCAAACCGCCGGACAGTGAGGATTTATCTATCGGTGCAACAGTTGCTCATCCGGCCAGGCACAGGCGATCCTCATGGCCAAGTTCCTGCGCCACGACATGGGCATCCTTGCCGATCCCGCGCGTCAGCGAAGCGGGCATCTCAACCTTGAAACCGCGCGTGAGCAGACCCTCCACGGCCCAGCGCACGCAGAAGTCAGCGGCCACTCCCACCACAGTCACGCAGTCGATTCCTCGGCCGGCGAGATCGCGGAAGAACGCATCCCGCTCGAACTCCTCGCCCTGACCGGAGCGGATGCGCAGGTCCGCTTGCTGCCACATGTCGAACACACCCTTTTCCATTGTGTACAACGGGATGGCAGAATCTATTGCGGCTACGTCGAGCACGCTTACCCAGCCTGCGGTGCCCTTCTGGCAATGAATGGGGAACTGTTCCGCCTCTGCAGAACCAACATATTCCGCAACGACATGGGTATCGAACGTCATGAGCACGCCCGCCACCTCGCGCGGGTCGAGCGAGGCCAGCCAATCCTGCATCGGCGCGACGATCGCCTCGGCATCGGGGACCGGAAGCGCCCCGGAGCTCCGCACGAAATCATGCTGCATGTCCACGACAATCACGAAACCGCTCATCGGACCCTCCGGGTACTGCTGATGCGCTTGACATATACTCACTGTGAACATAAGTAAAGCGCATCTTGCGCATAAGGGTTCAGGACGTGCTCCAGGATGAGGCCGAATTTCTGGCGGGTTACGATGCCCAAGGCTACGATCGCCCCTCGGTCGCCGTCGATCTCGTGCTCATGTCGATAGTCGATGGAGCCCCGGCGGCCCTGCTGGTCCGACGCGATGAGCACCCTCATGCAGGCAGTTGGGCGCTGCCCGGCGGGTTCGTTTCGGTCAATGAGGATCTGGACTCGGCCGCGCGCCGGGTGCTCGCCGACAAGGCGCACATGGACGGCGCCTATGTCGAGCAGCTCTACACTTTCGGAGCCCTCGAACGCGATCCGCGCATGCGGGTGATAAGCGTGGCCTATTTCGCCCTGCTTCCGGCGGATCGCTTCGCTGCCGCGCTGGAGGGTGACCCCGCGCTGTCGCTGGCGCGGATCGCGATGCCGGGCGACGGCAAGGCGCAGGCTGCGGGCAAGCACGGCCGCCTGTCGCTGGCTTTCGACCACGCTGAAATCCTCGGCGTCGCGATGCAACGGCTGCGGGGCAAGATCGACTACTCCTCCATCGCCTTCGCGCTCCTGCCCGAGCGGTTCACCCTGCGCGCCCTGCAGGACGTGCATGAAGCGATCCTCGGCCAGTCGCTCAACAAGTCGGCCTTCCGCCGCCGCATGCTCGACCGGGGCTGGCTTGAGCCGACCGGCGAGCGCGAGATCGGGGCCTCGTTCCGCCCCGCCGAACTCTTCCGTTTCCGTCCGATCATCCCCAACGCCTGAGCAGGTCCACCATGGTTTTCACCGACATCGCCACGCGCACCTACAACCATAACTGGCGGCTCGACCCGATCGTGCGCAGCCTGCTCGACACCGATTTCTACAAGCTGCTGATGCTCCAGATGATCCGGCAGCTTCACCCGCAAGTGAACGCGACCTTCGAACTGATCAACCGCACCCGCAGCGTGCGTCTCGCCGATATCATCGACGAGGCGGAACTGCGCGCGCAACTGGACCATGCGCGCTCGCTGCGGTTCGGAAAGAAGGAACTGATCTGGCTGGCGGGCAACAGCTTCTACGGGCGCAGACAGATGTTCAGCCCGGAATTCATCGCGTGGCTGGGCGAGTTCCGCCTGCCGGAGTACGAGCTTCACCGGCGCGACGGCCAGTACGAACTGCGATTCCACGGCCCCTGGACGCACACAATGATGTGGGAAATCCCGGCACTCGCGATCATCAATGAACTGCGCTCGCGCGCGGGCATGAAAGGGCGCGGCCGGTTCGAACTGGATGTGCTCTATGCCCGTGCCAAGGCAAAGTTGTGGGAAAAGGTCGAGCGGCTCTCAGCCCTGCCCGACCTCGTCATCTCGGACTTCGGCACGCGGCGGCGCCACGGTTTCCTGTGGCAGCGCTGGTGCGTCGAGGCCCTGAAGGAAGGACTGGGCGAGCGCTTCATCGGCTCCTCCAACGTCCTGCTGGCAATGGACGCGGACCTCGAGGCGATCGGCACCAACGCGCATGAACTGCCGATGGTCTACGCCGCCCTCTCCGACGGGGAAGAAGCGGTTGCCAGTGCGCCGTACCGCGTGCTCGAGGACTGGCAGGCGCACTATGGCGGCAACCTGCTCATCGCCCTGCCGGATGCGTTCGGGACCGCGTCGTTCCTCCGCCATGCGCCCGAGTGGGTCGCGGACTGGACCGGTTTCCGCCCCGACAGTGCCCCGCCGATCGAAGGAGGCGAGCAGATCATCCGCTGGTGGCAGGACAAGGGCCGCGATCCCCGGACCAAGCTGCTGATCTTCTCCGACGGCATGGATATCGACAGCATCGAGGCGACCTATCGCCACTTCCACGGCCGGGTACGGATGAGCTTCGGCTGGGGCACCAACCTGACCAACGACTTCCGCGGCTGCGCGCCCTTCGCGACGGACGATCTCGATCCGATCTCGCTGGTCTGCAAGGTGGTGGAAGCCAACGGCCGTCCGGCCGTCAAGCTCTCCGACAATCCCGCCAAGGCGACCGGGACCCCGGCGGAGATCGAACGCTACTTGCGCATCTTCGGAGAAGCCGGGCGCCAGACCGCCGAAGTGCTGGTCTGACCGCTGCTGCGCCGGCGTTCAGTCCAGCGTGAACGTGGCCGATTGAAACAATCATCGTCATCCCCGCGAAGGCGGGGACCCATCTGATGAGGGCGCAACAGGAAACCGCAGGAGATGGGTTCCCGCTGTCGCGGGAATGACGGCGATAGAATTAGCGATCCGCGCCCAGTTGCCTTGGCGGTGCTTCACGCTTTGCCCCCGATGCAGCAAGCAGCATCGCAAGGCCCGAGGTCTGCGCCGCCGCGTCCGTCGGGGACGATGCCTCCGACCAGTCACCTGCGACGGCCCGGGTGCCGCCATCGCTCAGGGTCCAGACCATTTCGGCGTTGCGATCGGCCCAGGCTGCAAGTTCCACGCGTTCAGGCTCATTCGTCAAATCGTCAAGCAAGTGCCCGAGATGAAAGGCGAACACGCCCTTGAACATCCGCCCGTCCGCACCGATCGAGGGCACCGGCTCACGCAGGATGCCCCCGGGGTTGGACAGCTTGCGGGTCGCCGCGAGCGCCGTCCTGACCGCCAGCGCGCGATACTGTGCATCGCCGGTGATGCGGGTGAGGTCGCTCAGGCCACCCAGCAGCACGCCCTGATTGTACGTGAAGCGCGGCTGGCCATTGTTGTGGCAGGCGGCATCGAGGCCGTCGTTCACCAAGCCGTCGCCGTCGATCATCGTCGATCCTTCGAACCACGCCCATGTCCGCAAGGCCCAGTCGCGATAGCTCGCCTCGCCGGTCGCAAGGTAAAGCTGCGTCGAGGCGTAGAGCAGGAGTTCGTTGGTGATCGCGTTCTTGTACGTCCGCTTGCGGTCCCACCAGATGCCGCCGCCGCAGCGGTCGTCCCAATAGCTGGTGACGATGCGCCGATAGGTCGTGCTGGCATAGTCGAGCAATTCGGGATCGCGATCGACCTGCCAGGCGTGAACGTTGGCGATCACCGCCCACAAGTCGTCGTCGTTGAGATAGAGCCCGGAGCGATTACGCACCGCTGCCGAGACACGCGCGTTCCAGCGATCGTCCCCGGTGCGGCGCGCATGGTCGAGCAGAGCATCGACTATCACGAAGCGTTGCCACGCCTCGCTCTGCGCCCAGCCGTCCGGCTTGCCCCACTGCCCGTCGAGATAGGACGCAGCCGCGCGGGCGCGCGGTGCCCATGCATCGTCCTGCGCACGCGCGCTTCCGGCACAGGCCAGCGCAAGCAGCCCCATCGACAGGCCCGCCGCCAACATCTTCTTCAAACTGTGGTCTCCCCGCCGACCGGTAAGCGCATGACGCTCCACATAAGAAATGCCAGGGGCAGCGCCAATGGCTTTCCCTTGCACGGACCTGTCATTAGGACATGGGACATGAACAGAGCCCGTCTGCTGAGCGCCTGCATCCTCGCCGCGCTGCCTTCTGCCGCCCTTCCCGCCTTCGCTGCCCCCGCCGAACGGAGCGCTTCCGCCATGCCCGAAACCGTACCAGACCTGACCTTCGACGGCGTCTTCGCCAGCCCCTCGCTGGATGGACCGCAGCCGCGCGCGGTCAAGGTCTCTCCGGACGGACGCTACATCACGCTGCTGCGCGGCCGCGCCGAGGACAAGGACCGCTACGACCTGTGGGCCTACGACCGCCGTAATGGCGAATGGCGCATGCTGGTCGATTCCCTCAAGCTCGGCTCCGGCCGCGCGCTGAGCGAGGCGGAGAAGATGCAGCGCGAACGCCAGCGCGTCGGCAGTCTCAAGGGCATCATCTCCTACGAATGGACCGAAGGCGGCGAAGCCGTGCTGGTCCCGCTCGACGGCGACCTCTACCTCGCCGGGATCGACGGGTCTGTGCGCCGCCTGACCGACTCTCCCGAGGACGAGCTGAACGCCGCGCTGAGTCCGAGGGGCGCCTACGTCTCGTTCGTGCGCGACGGGCGGCTCTACGTCGGCCCGCTCGGCGGGACCGAGCACAAGCCGATCACCCCGAAGGAAACCGCCCAGACCGTCCACTGGGGCGAGGCCGAGTTCGTCGCGCAGGAGGAAATGGCGCGTATGGACGGCTACTGGTGGGCGCCCGACGACAGGCTCATCGCCGTCGAGCGCTATGACGAGGCGCCGGTCGGCGTGGTCACCCGCACCGCGATCGGCGCCGAGGGCACGCACACTTACCAGCAGCGCTACCCGGCGGCGGGCACGCCCAACGCCCTTGTCTCGCTCCATGTGATGAAGCCGGACGGCTGCGGCCGTGTCGAAGTGGACCTCGGCCCCGACCGCGACATCTACCTCGCCCGCGTCAACTGGGCGCGGGACGGGCGCACGCTCTACGTCCAGCGCCAGAACCGCGAGCAGACCCGCCTCGACATGCTGGCGGTCGATCCCGCGACTGGGAAGAGCCGCGTCCTGTTCACCGAAGAGGCGGCCAAGGGCAGCTGGGTCAATCTGACCGACAACTATCGCTTCCTGAAGGATGGCAGCCTCGTCTGGTGGTCGGAGCGCGACGGCTACGGGCACCTCTACCATTTCCGGAACGGCAAGTGGCAGCAGCTGACTTCGGGCAAGTGGATGGTGACCAAGCTCGTCTCCGTGGACGAGGCGAAAGGCCGTGTGCTGTTCCTCGGCAACCGCGACGACGTGCTGGCACCGCAGCTGTATGCTATCGACCTCGCGAAGCCCGGCACGCCGAAGCAGTTGACCGAGGCAGGTTGGGCCAATGCCGCTTCAGGAAGCCGGGACGGATCGACGGTGCTCATAACCCGGTCTTCGACCACCCAGCCCTCGCAGACTTACATCGCGGACGAGAACGGCAAGCGCCTTGCCTGGGTGGAGGAGAACAAGCTGGATGCCACGCATCCCTATGGCCCTTATCTGGCCAGTCACCGCCCAACCACGTTCGGCACGATCAAGGCAGCGGATGGTTCCGACCTCCACTGGATGATGATCACTCCGCCGCTGAGGCCCGGCAAGCGCTACCCGGTGTTCTTCGAGCACTACGGCGGCCCGCATGTGCAGACGGTGACGCGCGGATGGAAGGGCGCGCTGGCACAGGCCATCGTCGACAAGGGCTACATCTACTTCGAGATCGACAACCGCGGCAGCGCCAATCGCGGTGTCGCATTCGAATCGCAGATCCATCAGGCCATGGGCACGGTGGAGGTGCAGGACCAGCGTGCCGGGGCCGAGTACCTCAAGACGCTGGACTTCGTGGACCCGGCCAAGATCGCGACTTACGGCTGGTCCTACGGCGGCTACATGACGCTCAAGATGCTGGAGGCCGATCCGGGCCTCTACGCGGCGGGCATCTCCGGCGCGCCGGTGACGAAGTGGGAACTCTACGACACCCATTATACCGAGCGCTACATGGGCGACCCGCGCAAGGTTGCCGATGCCTATCGCAAGGCCGACACCCTGGACGATGCCGGGAAGATCGCCGACCCGCTGCTGCTGATTCACGGCATGTCGGACGACAACGTGGTCTTCGAAAACAGCACCACCCTCATCGCGAAGATGCAGGGCGAGGCGACGCCGTTTGAGATGATGCTCTATCCCGGGCAGACCCACGCCGTGCGCGGCCCGCGCATCAGCGTGCACCTGTGGAACAGCATCTTTGGCTTCCTGGAACGCCACGGGGTCAAGCCGGAGGAGTAACTCCGGACCATCACATCGTCATTGCGAGCGTAGCGAAGCAATCCAGGG
>NZ_BAAILP010000070.1:0-6837 GCF_054589055.1 Novosphingobium sp. 11B
GAGCCGGGCGGCAAGCTGGGCATCGGCTTCGACCGGGAGATCGGCGAGGACGCGATGCGCGCCGCCGCGCTCGACGGGTCGATCGAACACCTGATGACCTGGCACGAGGTCGTGCCGGGCGACTTCTTCTACATCCCGGCCAATACCGTCCATGCCATCGGCGCAGGCGTCAGCCTGATCGAGGTGCAGCAGAACAGCGACATCACCTATCGCCTCTACGACTACGGCCGCCCGCGCGAGCTGCATCTGGAGGACGGGATGGCGGTATCGCACGGCGAGCCCTATTCGCGCGAGAAATGGTTCAAGCACGTGCCGCTGGACGGCTCGCAGGTGCTGGTCGATGGCCCGCTCTTCGTGCTGGACCAGATCGCGGGCGTGCCGTCGCAGGAGATCGCGATACGCTATCCCGATGCACTGCTGGTGATCCCGCGCGAGGGCGCGGTCGAAGTCGCGGGCGAGTCCATCGCGCCCGGCAGCTGTGCGCTGGCGATGAGCCTCGCCGACGTGCGATTTGCGGAAAACGGCGTTTGCCTGCTGACGAGACCCTGTAAAATCGCGTCCTGACGGTGCATGAAGGGGGACATGATCGTCCAGACCATCCAGTTGGCACTGACGCCGGTGTTCGTGCTCGTCGCCATCGGCAATATCCTCAACATCCTCTCGACGCGCCTTGGGCGCGTGGTCGATCGCGCGCGGCTCCTGCAGGAGCGGCACGGCACCGCGCAGGGGATGAAGCACGACATGGTGGTCGAACGAGGGCGTGCTGGTCGACAGCGACGGTCCGCGTGTCTCGGTGATCGGGCTGGGGAACGTGATCGTCGTCGTCGATGGCGACGACATCATGATCACCACCGTTGCCAACGTGCAGAAGGTGGGCAAGCTCGCCGGTACCGTCAACCAGTAGGCGCTGACCGAAAGGCGCTTGTGCCTGACCTCAAAGTTTCCCAATGGCCGGGCATGGCAGTGTACGGCCGATTGGTCATCACAAGGTCGGTTTCTGCGATACCACGGAGGCCGATTTATGAACCTTCTGATCATCAGGTTTCTCGCCGGTTCTTAAAGGATGTGGAATGAAGAAAATCGTTGCGTTCGATCTCGACGGTACTCTGGCGCTGAGCAAGCAGCCGCTGACGGAGGAGATGGCAGACCTTCTCGCGCAGTTGCTCACCGTTGCGCAGGTGGCCGTCATTTCGGGCGGTGACTGGCCGCAGTTCGACAAGCAGGTCGCCAGTCGTCTCCCCGCGCATGCCGATCTCTCGCGCTTGTGGATGATGCCGACCAGCGGTGCCAAGCTCTACCTGCACAGCGACGGCGCGTGGTCGCCGGTCTATGCGGAACTGTTCACGCAGGAGCAGAAGCGGGAAATCCTCGATGCCTTCGACGCCTCGCTGGCCGCGACCGGTTTCACGCCCGAGGAGACCTGGGGTGAGCGTATCGAGGACCGCGGCAGCCAGATCACCTTCTCGGCACTGGGCCAGCAGGCCCCGCTGGAGGCGAAGGAACACTGGGATCCGGACTTCGCCAAGCGCAAGGTGATCCAGGCTGATCTCATCAAGCGTCTTCCGGGCGTTTCGATCAACCTCGGCGGTGCGACTTCGGTGGACGTCACGCAGCCGGGCGTCGACAAGGCTTGGGGCCTTCGCCGGCTGGCCGAGCGCAGCGGGGTGGCGGAAGCCGACATGCTGTTCATCGGCGATGCGATCTTTCCGGGTGGCAACGACTATCCGGCCAAGGCGATGGGCCTCGACACCGTCTGCGTGCGTGATCCGGCCGATACCGCCAATGTGATCACCGCGATCGTCGCCTGCCAGAAGGCGAGCTGAGAGGACGCGCCCGGAGTGCCGGAAGCGGACATGGTGCAGGCCTGATGCCCGCTTTCTACCTCACCTTTCTGGCCGTCCTGCTGGCGGGGCTCGGCGCGCGTGATCAAGTCATGATCGCCGGGCTCGCGCTGGGTCAGGGACGGCGTCCGGCGGTGCTGGTCGTGGCAATCCTCACCAGCATCGCGACAGCGACGCTGGCGGCCTATGCAGCTGCGCTCATGCTCATTCAGTTACCGCCGCCCGCGCGCACCATCTTCGCAGCCATCGCCCTCGGCATGGCCGGGCTAGAATCCATGGTGCTGGCGCCCCGCCGCGATCCGCGCGAGCCGACCAGCTCGCTTGGTGCACTCGCACTGGTATTGCTGGCGCACCAGGTCACGGATGCGCCGCGTTTTCTCGTTTTTGGCATGGGTGTGGGACTTGCCGGTCCATGGCCGGCAGGAGCCGCCGGAGCTATAGGAGGTACGGTGCTTGTCGCTTTTGCTTGGGCGAGGCCCGAGCTTCTGGCGACGCCGGTGGCGCGCTGGATGCGCCGGGTGGTCGGCGTCGTACTGCTGGTCACGGCGATCACCGTGTTCCTCCGGCAAATCGGCATTCTGTGATCGATTTTTGCAATCGAACCTATGCTTTCCAATCGCGTTGCTTGGGCTTAGTTCTGTTCACAACACGACAAATCGAGGGAATCCGCTCATGACTTCCAAGGACAACTCGCAGGCCGCGCTCATCGATAGCCTCAACGGGCTTTTGGCGGACACTTTCGCGCTCTATGTGAAGACCAAGAACTTCCACTGGCACGTCCGGGGGCCGCAGTTCCATGACCTGCACCTGCTGTTCGACGCGCATGCGACCGAGATCTTCGGCCTGACCGACCTCATCGCCGAGCGTGTGCGCAAGCTGGGCGGCAAGACCCTGACCTCGATCGGTGCGATCGGCGCGAAGACCAGCATCAAGGACGAAGACGACACCAGCCTCGACGCGATGGCAATGGTCAAGGCCCTGTTCGAGGACAACACCGCCTATGTCGCGACCCTGAAGGCAACCAAGGAACTGGCCGGTGAAGCCGGCGACAACGCCACCGACGGGATCATCGACGACTGGACTGACCAGGCCGAGCAGCGCGCCTGGTTCCTGCGCGAGATTCTCGCCTGACTCATTCCGCAATGGGCTCGGGAGCGCCAGGGCGCCCCCGCGCTCAGAGTGAAATGATTGAAGGCGCAGGCGGCGTCGCTATTGCCATGCGGCTCGCCGAGCGCAAGGGCGTGGCGTTGCGCGTCCCGGATGAAATCGCCGGCCCCGGCCGTGCGCGGTCCTCGCGCATTTACGATATTTGACCTGCTTGTTGCAGAAACACTGTGGTCGTGGCCGCGTCAGTAGCCAATAGGCTGACGCAAGATGCCGGTGAAATTTCAATACACAAATGGGCGCATTTTCTGCGGGCCAACATGGGTGCATCCGGCAAAATAGTGGCTTTACGAATTTTAAGGATCTACCGCCTGCGAGACTTTCGCACATATCCTTCTTCGGCGAAAAAGCGCAGCGGATCATGCCAAATTAGGCAGAATCCCATTTTTCCTCTGATCGAGAATCTACTTTTCACACGCTAATTTTTCCGTGATCTTTAGCTAATTCAAAATATGCAGAGCGATTGATCGCTGGCAGAGCACGCTTCGTCCATGTGCGCTTGAGTTGCGATGGACCTTTCCGCACCCATTGTGCACTGCAGCGAATAGTGTCCGATCCTCCCGGCCAACTTGAATGTATGCTGCAGGTCACTTCGGTGAACTCAGGGCGGCAGTGAGGATCCCTTTCTCGACGTCGAAAGGATATCTATGATCAAGAAAACTCTGCTCTCTCTGAGCGTCGCGGCGATGGTTGCCGCTCCTGTGGCGGCCCAGGCTGGCACTACCGCTTCGGCTTCGGTTGGTAAGATCTCCAACCTCAGCGGCGTTGGCGCTCGTCAGTCGTCCGTTGTTAAGAAGAAGAACAACGCTGAATCCGGCACCATCATTCTCGCCGCTGTTGGCGTGGCCGCGGTAGGCGCCGGCATCTACGTCATCGCTGACGATAATAACAAGTCGAACGGCTCCTGATCTTTTTCGGGAACTCAGACTAAGAGTGGGATGGCCGGGGCGGCATACCGCCCCGGCCATTTCGTTTTGTGCAGGCTTTCGTACCGAGCAGACAAGTTGCCAAGTCGTCACGTAGGTCACTGGCCTGGGCATGGGCTGGAATTGTGAGGGAATCCAGGCGGGGCCCCGTCAGGCGCGCACCAGACGAGTCGGAAGGAGAGGGGGCGGGTGGTGGAACACCTCAACGAGTAAGGGCCCGCTACTTCGAGGTGCGCCTGTCGCCGTTGACCCCCGGCCTGTGACGTACCCCTGTCTCACGGCATCCGCGCCGCTAGAAGTACTGGTACCGGCGCCGGACATCGACATTGCCGCGCGGGCAATATTCGCCGAATGGGGTACGCCCAGATCAGTTGGGGCGAGGCGCAAAACACTTTGCCTCTCAGACGATCCCCGCCGCACCTTTCAATGCCCGACGCCGGGGCAGCAACGTCTGATCCGCACGCTCGACCGGGGGTGGCTCGGCGCCCGGCGCTTCACGAGTGCGGGCGTAAGGATCTGAGAAAGCCCAGCAGCCTGTGCTTGCGTCGATGCGTCGTCATCAGCTCGTCGAGATAGCGATGCCACTCGGCGGTTCTGCCGAGCGTTATGAACCCGCACGCAGCCCGCTCGAGCCAGAAAGCGGCAAGGTCGTATCTGCTCGAGCGCCCGCTCTCGATGATGGGGGATGCCATCTTCACCGCAAAGCCGGCAGCCCATTCAGGGCGGGCCTTGAGCGCGGCATTGGTTAGCCTGACGAGCGCTTCGTCGCGCGCATAATGCAATCGTGGATTGGCGTGTTCGATGCTTGCGATCGCGTCATCGAGTCTATCTTCGTCAAGCAGGATCTCGATGCGGTCGACGGCGTAATACCAAGGTGCGCTGAGGCTGACTCACGTGGGGGATTCCCAAATCGCTGAAAATCTGATTCGACGTTGCAGGTAAGTGGAGGCTTGCGATGGCGGCAGCGATCGGGGATCGATCTGACTACACATCGGCGGATTTGCGTCGGTTTGCGCGGCGAAGCAGTGATGCGGATCAGGTCCGGCGGCTGCGGGCAGTAGCGCTGATCCTGGACGGCGGGAGCCGGAGCGAAGCAGCAAAGGCTGCTGGCGTCACCCTGCAGGTCGTGCGGGACTAGGTGTTGCGGTTCAACGCGGACGGCCCCGATGGGCTGGCGACGCGCAAGGCGCCGGGGCGGACCTCGATCCTCAATGACGAGCAACGAACCCGGCTTGCGGCGATAGTCGAGGCCGGCCCGATCCCGGCGGCGCATGGCGTGGTACGCTGGCGGCTTGTCGATCTGGGGCAATGGATATGGGACGAGTTTGAGCTCTACGTCACACGCCACACGCCACACGCCACACGCCACACGCTTGGGCGCGAACTACGCGCGATGGGCTATCGCAAGCTCTCGGCGCGGCCCCGCCATCGTGGCCAGAAGGGCAACGACATTGTCGATTTTAAAAGACTTCGCTGCCCGTCTGGCGAAGATCAAGCAAAGGCTCCCGAGAGGAAGGCCGATAGAGCTGTGGTGGCAGGATGTGGCCCGCGTCGGCCAGCAGACCAAGCTCACCAGGCGTTGGGCCAGCCGAGGCACCCGGCCATAGGCACCCAAGGACCAGCGGCGATCCTCAGCATGGTTATTCGGTGCGATCTGTCCGGCTGAAGGCAAGGAAGCCGGTATCATCATGCCCCGCTGCAATAGCGAGGCGATGAACATGCACCTCGAGGAGATCGACATCATCTCGGAAATGGGGGGCGAGTAATTCTCGCAACAGGGGGGCGGCTTCATCTTGGATTGCCGGGGCAGCTTCCTCGAGTTCAGCAACTACGCACATATTCTGGCGAGAAGGCTTAAGTGCCTGACTCGGAAGTTTCTCAACCGTAGCAATACCTTGCAGTTCTGCGGGTGAGCATGCGGATGGAGGCGATGGTGGCCCATGCCGTTGACGATGCGATGGTGGCTTCCCAGTCTTTGGCGAGGCGGCGGCATCGGCCAAGCCAAGCGAAGGTGCGTTCGACGACCCATCGCCGAGGGAGAACCTGGAAGCCCTTTGCCTTGTCAGAGCGCTTGATGATCTCGATCGTCCAGGTTCCCGATCCAAGGAGGCCTGCACGGAGCTTGTCGCCGGCATAGCCTCCATCCGCAAAGACATGGCGTAGCCACGGGAAACGTTTGCGCACGGCCTTGAGGACATCGACGGCACCATCGCGGTCCTGAATATCGGCGGTGTGGACGAGGATGAATATGAGAAAGCCGCAAGTGTCCGTCAGGATGTGGCGCTTGCGGCCCTTGATCTTCTTGCCCGCGTCATACCCGCAAGGGCCGCCGCTTTCGGTGGTTTTCACTGATTGGCTGTCGATCACACCGGCACTCGGCGAGGCGTCGCGCCCTTCAATCTCGCGCAGGTTCATTACCAGCACCGTGTTCATGGCTTCGAGCAGACCGGTGTGCGCCACGCGTAGAAGTAGCGCTGCACCGTCGAGACCGGTGGAAAGCATTTGGGCAGAAGCCTCCAAGCGCAGCCGCTTGCCGCAATGTACAGCAGCGCATTCATCACTTCGCGCATGTCCGTCGTGCGACGTCGACCTCCGCGCTTGGCTGGCGGGATAAACGGCGCCGCCAATTCCCACTCCCTGTCCGTCATATCGCTGGAATAGCGCAACCCTTTCCGGCTATGCTCCTGCCGGGCAATACCAGTCCATGCCATTGTTCACTCCATCTCTCGCAGGACGGCGTGAATCACAACATGCTGGTATTGCTCAACAACTTTCGGGGCGGGCTCTAAGCTCGACTTTGTACGATCAGGTAGCGAAGCATAGTGCCTGAGCCATACGTTTTAGGCGGGTTGTGGGAATATAGTTCGGTTCTGGGTGCGGCGGGGAGTGTTGATTAATGTCGCCGA
>NZ_BAAILP010000071.1:0-2997 GCF_054589055.1 Novosphingobium sp. 11B
GGACCGGTGCCTGTCTTTAGGCGGGCGCTGCCGTGCCGGGCGCCCTGAAGCTGTGTGGGCTGGTCACGGCCAGCGGTCCCGGATCGAGTCCGGGACGACGATCACTTACAAAGCCTTGAACCTGAAATTGCTGAAGCGCGCCTCGCCCTGTCCGGCCGAGTAGAGCCCCGGCCGCAGCATCAGGAAGCCGCCGCGCACATTGTGGTGATAGCCGGAGACTTCCATGCCCCGGTCGAAGCGCTTCCACGTTTTCCCGCCGTCGCCGCTGGTGTGGAAGGCGACGATGTGGCGATCGTTCCGCACCCGCATCAGCATCTTGCGGCCGTGGTAGTTGGCCGGGCGGCCGCGCTCCATGCCGTATTGGTGCGTCACGAACTTGGCCGCGTCGAAGCCCAGCCCGCAGTAGAGTTGCTGGTCGTAGAACAGCAGCAGGCCCGCAGTGACGCCGGGGTCGATGTCGATCTCGCAACTGAACTCGTACTCTTGATCGCCCGCGATCAGCAGCAGCGGCGAGGAATCGACCGGCGCCTTGCCGTTGGCGGTCAGGTGCAGCGTGTTGTTCGCCACCCGCGCCCGGTCGCGTTCGGTCGGCGAGGGCTTGAAGAAGTTCCAGCGCCGCCCGATCTCCAGCGCCGAGAAATCGTCCGACAGCGGCATCCCGTGCGGACCAGCCTTGCGGCCGCCCCTGGGCGCGCGGATCGGCTTCGACAGGTCGCCGCCTTCCATGCGGAACCAGCCATCGGCGGTCCAGCTGACGGGATCGAGCAGGGTCTGGCGGCCGAGCGTCCAGAAGTCCTTTTCATAGCCGTGATAGACCGACCACCAGTCCCCGCTTGGCCCCTCGAACAAAGTGGCGTGCCCGCGCGACCACCATGCCTCGGACAAGTCGATGGTGCGCACGATCGGATTGTGCGGGCAGTTCTCCCAGGGGCCGTGGATCGACTTCGAGCGCGCGGCGATCACCATGTGTCCGGTCGGCGGACCCGCCGTGCCGCCAACCGCGGTGACGAGGTAGAAGTATTCGCCGCGCCGCACGATCTTGGGGCCTTCGGGGGAGAAACCCTCGACGTCCCAGTCGTCCGGATAGTGCCAGGGATCGTAGACGTGCTCCACCGCGCCGACGGTCGAGAGGCCGTCCTTGGCCAGCCGGATGCGGTCGCCGCCGGAAAGGAACAGCCAGCGCGAACCGTCCTCGCCCACCGCGTGGCCGGGGTCGATATGGTCGGGCAGGCCGAGGCTGACGGGCTCGCTCCACGGGCCTTCGGCCTTGTCGGCCCAGACCACGTACTGTGCGTTGGGCGTGGCCTTGACGGTGAAGTATATGAAGAAGCGGCCGGCGTGCTTGCTGATGTCCGGTGCCCAGACCGAGCCGAGGTTCTTCGTCAGCGCGGCAGTAAGGGGGCGCCAGTTGATCAGGTCGGCGGAGTGCCACACGACCAGACCCGGATAGGAATCGAAGGTCGAGAAGGTCATGTAATAGTCCTTCCCGTCCCGCACGATCGTCGGGTCGGGATGGTCGCCCGCCATCAGCGGGTTGAGGTACGTGCCGTTGCCCTGGTCCGGGATACGCTGGTCGTCGAAGCCCCGCCGGTACTTCGAAGCGCCGACCGAAGCGGGCTTTGCAAGCGAGGATGCGGCGGCCGTGGCTGCGCTCGCGCTGCCTGCCAGCGCCGTCGCGCCGCCTACTACGCCCATACCTGCCGTGAACAGGGCCTCTCGGCGGTCGAACTTCATGGCTCTCTCCGGTTCTGCTTTGATTTATGCTAGCGCTATCATTTGTGGCATCGGTGTCAATGAAAATTGCAGGAATGCTTGATCGTGCCAGCGCAGGCCATACAAGCCTAGCGATGCACGAAACCCCAGCAAGAGCGCGCGACGGCGACCCCACCATCGAGGACGTGGCCGCCGCCGCCGGGGTCTCGATCCGCACGGTTTCGCGGGTGCTCAACAAGTCGCCCAAAGTGAATGCCGAGACCCGCCAGCGGATCGAGGCCGCGATCGCCGCGCTCAATTTCCGGCCGAGCGCGCGGGCGCGGGCGCTGGCGATGCGGCGCTCGTTCCTGATCGGGTTGATCCACAACGATCGCAACGCGCTGGTGCTCGATTCCATCCAGCGCGGCGTCGTCGCCCTGACCGCGCCGCGCGGCTACGAGGTGATCGTCCACCCCACCCCGCTGGAGGCCGAGGCGGCGATCCGCGACGTGCTGGGCTTCGTCGAGCGGTCGCGCGTGGACGGACTGGTGATCCTGCCGCCGGTTTCGGGCGTGCCGGGTCTGGCCGAGGCTCTGGCCGAGGCACAAGTGCCGGTCGCGGCGCTGTCTTCGGTGCCGATCGCGGGCTTTGCCGACGTCATCGTCAGCGAGGAGCGGACGGCAGGCGCGCAAGTCGCGCGGCATCTGCTCGATCTGGGGCATCGGCGGCTGGGCATCGTCAACGGTCCCGCCGATACCGCCTCGGCCATGGAGCGCCGCGCGGGCTTCATCGAGGAGGCGACGCGCGCCGGGGCCAGCGTGGCCGAAGCGCCGGGCGACTACGACTTCGCCTCGGGCGTGGCCGGGGCGGAACAGCTTCTGGCGCTGGCCGAGCGGCCGACGGGCATCTTCGCGGCGAACGACATCATGGCGGCGGGCGTGCTCAAGGTCGCGGCGGTGCGGGGGATCGCGGTGCCGGGGGGGCTGTCGGTGGTGGGCTTCGACGGCAGCCTGCTCACGCGGATGCTGAGCCCGGCACTGACCTCGGTGCTGCGGCCCTTCGGCGACATGGCGGCGGCGGCGGCA
This sequence comes from Novosphingobium sp. 11B, assembly GCF_054589055.1. Taxonomy (NCBI): domain Bacteria; kingdom Pseudomonadati; phylum Pseudomonadota; class Alphaproteobacteria; order Sphingomonadales; family Sphingomonadaceae; genus Novosphingobium; species Novosphingobium sp. 11B. The sequence goes on from NZ_BAAILP010000071.1 coordinate 2,778, forward strand.
GAGCGGCTCATCGCGCGGATCGAGGGCGGCGAGGCGCCACCGCCGTTCGAGGTGGAACTGCGCGTGGTTCCGGCGGAATCGACGGGATTGGCGCCTTCGGTCTGATTGCCGTTGAGACTTGGGTGATGATCCTCTCCTCATTCGTCATTGCGAGCGCAGCGAAGCAATCCAGGGCGGCTTAGAACTGCCCTGGATTGCTTCGCTGCGCTCGCAATGACGA
>NZ_BAAILP010000071.1:3141-24166 GCF_054589055.1 Novosphingobium sp. 11B
CCGCCAGCCCGGCTTCCACCGCGCCGACGAACCGTCCGTCCGAACCCAGATCGCCGAACACCTCGTGCATCGCCAGTACGCTGCGCCAGTCGCCCGCACGCTCCAGCAGCGGGGCGGCGAGGGGGTCGGTGATCGTGCGCCCGTCCCGCGCCGCGCCTGCAAGGAAGCGCAGCCATGCCGCGATCGGAAGCGCAAGCCGCTCGATCGGACGCCCGGCCGCCAGCGCCTCGCGGGTGGTGTCGAGCAGGCGATAGGGCAGTTTCTGCGACCCGTCCCACGCGATCTGCGACAGCAGGTGCCGGATCTCGGGATTGCGGAAGCGGGCCAGCACGTCGGAGATGTATCCGCCAAGGTCCAGCCCGGCAGGAGGCGCGATGGACGGCGCGATGTCCTCGCGCATCAGCCGTTCGGCGAAAGCGGCCAACTCGCGGTCGGCCATGGCCTCGCCGACCGTCTCCAGCCCGCGACCAAGGCCGATATAGGCGAGCGACGAATGCGCGCCGTTGAGCAGGCGCAGCTTGGCCTTCTCGAACGGGCGCACTTCGCTGGCGAATGTCACGCCTGCCACGTCCAGCGCGGGACGTTCGCCTGCGAAGCGATCCTCGATCACCCACTGGGTGAAACGCTCGCGCTGGATGGGCCAGGCGTCCTCCAGCCCGGTGGCCGCCGCGATGCGGGCGCGCAGCGCGTCGTCGGTGGCGGGGGTGATCGAATCGACCATCGCGTTCGGGAAAGCGACGTGGTCGGCGATCCAGCGGGCGGTGTCGGGATCGATCGCCTCGGCCAGCGCCAGGGTCGCGGCCTCCAGCTTGCGGCCGTTGTCGGTGAGGTTGTCGCAGCACAGCACCGTCACACCGGGCAGCGCGGCAAGACGGCGTGCCTGCAGTCCGCGCACCAGCCAGCCGGTGAACGATCCCGGCGTCCAGTCTTCCGAACGCGAGGCATCGAGGTCCGCCTTGATTGCCGGGTTCGCGAAGTCCAGCGCTCCGTCCGCGCCGAGGCAGTAGCCCTTTTCGGTCACGGTGGAACTGACGATGCGGGTGTCCGCATGGGTCAGCGCGCCGAGGATCGCGGCAGGATCATCTTTCGTGAGAATTCCGCCGATGGCGCCGATCACGCGGTACTCCACCTCGGTGTCCAGCAGGGCGAGGGTGTAGAGCCCGTCCTGTGGGTTCAGCGCGTCGGCCACGCCGCGCGAATTGAGGCTCACGCCGGTCAGTCCCCAGCGCGGGTCCTGCGCCAGCAGCGTATCGAAGGCGGCGGCCTGATGCGCGCGGTGGAATGCGCCCGGCCCGAAGTGGACGACGCCGCGCTTGACGGCAGAGCGGTCGTACTGCGGCCGGATCACGCCTGCGGGGAGCGCGGAAAGGGTGTTTTGCGATAGACGGGTCATGCCGGTTCCACCTCGCGCGCGGGCGCTTCGAGGCCGTAGGCCTTTCGCACCAGCCCGACGGTCAGTTCGTGGGCCAGTTCGGCAGCCTCCCAGTCCTCCATGCGGTGCTCGGCGACGAGGCGGGCGAGGAAGCCGCAGTCGATCCGCCGTGCGACGTCGTGGCGCGCCGGGATCGAGAGGAACGCGCGGGTGTCGTCGTTGAAGCCCACGGTATTGTAGAAGCCTGCCGTCTCGGTGGTCATCTCGCGGAAGCGGCGCATGCCTTCGGGGCTGTCGTGGAACCACCATGCCGGGCCGAGCTTGAGGCACGGATAGTGCCCCGCCAGCGGCGCGAGTTCGCGCGCATAGGTCGTCTCGTCCAGGGTGAAGAGGATGACCTTGAGGTCCGGCTCGTTGCCGAAGAGGTCGAGCATCGGGCGCAGCGCCTCGACATATTCGGTGGCGCGCGGAATATCGGCGCCCTTGTCGCGGCCGTGGCTGGCGAAGAGGCGGGCGTTGTGGTTGCGGGTGGAGCCGGGGTGGATCTGCATGGTCATGCCGTCCTCCACGCTCATGCGCGCCATTTCGGTGAGCATCTGTGCGCGGAACAGCTCGGCCTCGTCGGCGTCGGCTTTCCCGCCCATGAGCTTGGCGAACAGCGCCTCGCATTCGACCGTCGAGAGGTTGGCGGTGCGGGCGGTGACGAAGCCGTGGTCGGTCGCCGTCGCGCCCATCGCGCGGAAGTCGGCGCGGCGCTTGCGGTGCGCGGCGAGGTAGCCGGTCCAGCTCTCGACGTTTTCGCCGGACAGGTCGGCGAAGCGCACGATGTCGCGCGCGAAGCTGTCATGCTCGGGGTCGATCACCGAGTCCGGGCGATAGGTGGTGACGACCTTGCCCTGCCAGCCCGATGCCTGAATCGCCTTGTGATGCTTCAGGTCGTCGCCCGCGCCCTCGGTGGTGGCGAGCAGTTCGATGTTGAACCGCTCGAACAGCGCGCGCGGGCGGAATGCGGGGGAGGCGAGGGCCTCGCCGATGGTGTCGTAGTAGAAGTCGGCAGTGCTCTCATCCAGCGCCACGTCGATGCCGAAGACTTCGCCGAAAACGTGGGGCAGCCACATGCTGGATGGCGTGCCGCGGAACAGCTTCCAGTTCGCCGCGAACAGGCGCCATGCCTCGCGGGGGTCGGTGGCGGGCATCACGCCGCCCTTGCGGGGGACGGCCAGCGCGTCGAGGTCGATGCCTTGCGAATAGAGCATGCGGAACAGGTAGTGGTCCGGGGCCAGCAGCAGCTCGGTCGCATTGGTCCAGGCCGCGTCGGTGGCGAACCATTCCGGGTCGGTGTGGCCGTGCGGGCTGACGATCGGCAGGCCGGCGATTTCGGCATAGAGTTCGCGGGCGATGGCGCGCGTCGTCGGGTCGGCCGGCAGCAGGCGATCGGGGTGCAGCGAGAGCTTGGGCATCCTTAGGACTCCTCGGAGAGAGTGCGTTTGCGGCTCGATTACCGAGTTGTGCCAGCGCTGGCAATGCTGTATCGGCGGGCCATGGTCGAAACCCTACCGAAGCCCGTAACCGTGATGCGGATTTCCGCCGAGGATCACGTCGCCGTCGCCCTAGAGCCGCTTGAAGCGGGCACGGAGGTCGTTGTGGACGGTCAGACGATCCGCCTGCGCGATGCGATTCCGGCGGGTCACAAGTTCGCCGTCATGCCTGTTGCCGCGGGTTCGCCGGTTCGTCGCTATCGCGCGCCGATCGGCCTCGCCACGCGCGACATCGCGGTGGGCGAGCACGTCCATGTCCACAATGTCCATACCGCGCTTTCGGGCGAGAAGGCCTATGCCTTCTCCGGCGCGCGGGCCGAGGAGCACAAGGCGCAGTCCTCGCGCAGCTTCCGGGGCTATGTGCGGCCGGACGGCAGCGTCGGCACGCGCAACGAATTGTGGATTCTGCCCACGGTCGGCTGCGTCGGCCGCCTGGGCGAGCGGCTGGCGGCGAAGGGCAACCTGCGGTCGCCCGCGAACGTCGATGGCGTTCATGCGTTCAATCACCCGTTCGGCTGCTCGCAGCTGGGGGCGGACCTCGATGGTACGGCGGCGGTGATCGCCTCGCTGGCGCTCAACCCCAATGCGGGCGGCGTGCTGCTGCTGGGCCTCGGCTGCGAATCGAACCAACTGGAGGAATTGCTCAAGCGCATCCCGGAAGACCGCCGCCACCGCCTGCGCGTGCTGCGTGCTCAGTCGGAAAGTGACGAGTTCGCCGCCGGGGAAGCGCTGATCGGCGAACTGCTGGGCCTGATGGCCGAAGATCGGCGCGAGGACGTGCCGCTCTCGAAGCTGCGGCTGGGCGTGAAATGCGGCGGCTCGGACGCGATGAGCGGACTGACTGCCAATCCGCTGATCGGTTTGATGGCCGATGCGGTGACCGACGCGGGCGGTGCCGCGATCCTGACGGAAATTCCCGAAATCTTCGGCGCCGAGAACCTGCTGCTCGAACGTGCCACCAGTGAAGAGGTGTTCGACAAGCTCTCGGGCCTCGTCAATTCCTTCAAGCGCTACTTCATCGAGAACGGCGAGCCGGTTTCCGAGAACCCCAGCCCCGGCAACATCGCGGGCGGCATCACCACGCTGGAGGAAAAGTCCCTGGGCGCGGTGCAGAAGGGCGGGCTTGCCCCGGTCTGCGACGTAATCGGCTATGGCGAGCGGATTTCCACGACTGGACTGACGGTGCTTGAAGCCCCGGGCAACGATGCCGTCTCCACCACCGCGCTGGCGGCAGCGGGGGCGACGATCACGCTGTTCTCCACCGGCCGCGGGACGCCGCTCGGCAGCCCGGTGCCGACGATGAAGATCGCCTCCAACCATTCATTGGCCGAGCGCAAGCCGGGCTGGATCGACTTCGACGCCGGACTGGTGCTGGAAAAGGGCATGGCGGGCGCTGCCGACCTGCTGCTCGACCGCATCATCGCCGTCGCGAGCGGGGAACCGGCGCGCAACGAGAGTAACGACGAACGCGCCATCGGTATTTGGAAGCGAGGGGTTACACTGTAGTCGCTGGCCCACCCCGCTGCGGCTAGGTTCGCCTGCGGTTCATCAAACCTCGCGGCTCTCCCGCAAGCGGGAAGGCGAACGCTTTCCTGCTCTCCTCCCGCTCGCGGGAGGGGCCGGGAGTGGGCCTTAACCTACTCCACCACCAGGAAATATTCCGCCGCGCGATTGCCCCCGTTGCGCACCTCGATCACGTAGCGCTGCGTGAACAGCGGTATCCAGCGGCAGGCGCGGCGGGCGTCGGCGATGGTGCAGACCGGGCGGCGCTCGGCGTCGAGCACTTGCAGGGTCACCGGGGTATCGCCCGGCGTCGATAGCGCGATGCTGGCCTTCCGGCCCGAGAGGAACACCTGCTCGAAGCTGTCGCTGGTGCCGGGCTGGGCCTTGCCGGTGCGATAGCCGGGGCCGAGCGGGCTGCCGCGCAGCGGCGCCTTCCCGTTCGGGACCAGTGCGCGCCACTCCGGCACCGGGTCGACACCTTGCCAGCCATCGAGCGGCCGCGCGCCGGAGCGCTCGATGATACCCAGCGCGCGGGCCAGTTCCTCGTTGTCGGCGCGGCCCTGCGCGCTCTGGGCGGACGACAGGGCGAGGGCGACCCGTTCGCCGATTTCGGGCGTCTGGTCCTGCGCCCGGGCAGACGCTGCCACGAGCACGGCGACTGCGGTGAGCAGCCAAGGGTTGCGCAGCAATGGGCTCATCGTCTGAACTCCGGAGCAACGGTGAAGCATGCGCCTCTTTCGCCGGGCGCGAGCGAAATCTCAAGGTGGTGCCGCTCTGCGATCGCGCGGCACAGCGCGAGGCCGAGCCCCGCGCCCTCGGTGCCGAGCGAACTGCCGCCGCGGGCGAACTTCTCGAAAATCCTGTCGCGCTGGTCCTCGGGGACACCCGGTCCATCGTCGCTGACGATCAGCACCGGCCCCCTGCGCAGCGTCAGACGGATCGTACCACCGCGCGGCACGAACTTGAAGGCGTTGTCGAGCAGGTTGGTGATGAGCCGCGTGAGGGACATCTCCTCGCCAGCGATGACGACGTCCGGTTCTATGTCGAGGATCAGGCGGTGCCCGGATTCCTCGGCGCTGTCGGCGTAGAGTTCGCCCAGCCGCGCTGCGAGAACACTGAGGTCCACCGGGACCAGGCCATGGCGATCACCGCGCCGCGCTTCGCTGGCGGCGATGTCGAGCAGCGATTCGAGCATGCGGATGATGCCCCGGATTTCGGTCCGGGCGTCGGCGACGCGGGCTGCGGTCTCGGCGTCGGGCGTGGCGGCCAGCGCTTTCACCAGCCGGTTGTCGAGGTGCATCAGCGGTGTGCGCATCTCGTGTGCGACATGGTCGGTCGTCTCGCGGTGGGCGGCGGCGAGGCGCTTGAGACGGGCGAGGGCGTTGCCCGAGTGCGCGGCCAGCTCGTCGATCTCGTCATGCCCGGCCGATCCGCGCGCCAGTTCCTCCAGCGCGGCGTCGTCGGGCTGGCGGAAGGCAGCGTTGATGCGCGCGAGCCTTCCGGCGAGCCGGTGCGCCGCCGTCCAGCCGCCGAGGGCCACTGCCAGCATCGCGAGCACGCCGCCGGTCAGGAACACCAGCGCCACCTGCCGCAGCAGCATGGAGAGGTCGCGATATTCGTGCGCGACCAGCAGCTTGAGGTTCGGCCCGAGCTGGGTCGCGCGCGCGAAGGCGCGTTCCCCGCCTTCGATACGGATGTCGGCGGCCTCGGAGATACCGGCATGCAGCCCCGGCCAATCGGTGAGGTCGCCGGCGATGCGCTTGCCGCGTGCGTCCGCGAGGAGGTAATGCGCGGGATCGCCGTTGCGCGGCTGGAGGGCGAGGCGGTCCTTGATGCGTTTGGCCAGTTCGTCACGGTCGCCGCTGGCGTAGATGTCGACCATGCCGGCGAGATCGACATCGACCGCCCGTTCCAGCGCCTGCCGGTTGGAGCGCTCGATCGTGGCATTGGTCAGCAGCCACAGCCCGAAGGTGATCACCGCAGCCGTCCCGATCGCCCAGACGACGATCTGCGCGAAGATCGAATTGCGGATGAAAGCCAGCCGCTTCATGGAAGTTGGCGGCGCGTGAACACGCTCACCGCCCGTCCAGCAGCCTGTAGCCGGAGCCCCAGATCGTCTCGAGCGCGGGCTTGTCGAAGCCTTCCTCGAGCTTGCGGCGCAGGCGGCCGATGTTGACGTCCACCACGTTGGTCTGGGGATCGAAGTTCATCTTCCACACATCCCGCAACAGCATCTCGCGCGTCAGCACTTCGCCCGCGTTCTCCATGAAGTAGCGGAACAGCTCGAATTCCTTGGGGCTGAGCGCAAGGTGGCGGTTGTCGCGAAAGGCGGTGCGCGCCTTCACGTGGCATTCGAAGGCGCCGTAGAGGATCACGGCGGAGTGCTCGCGGCCCGAGGAGCGGCGGTGCAGGGCGCGCAGGCGGGCGAGCAGTTCCTCGCCCTCGAAGGGCTTGGCGAGATAGTCGTCCGCGCCCGCGTCCAGTCCTTCGGCCCGGTCGGTGGTGCGGCCGAGCGCGGAAAGCAGCAGGACCGGCGTGCCGACCCCGCTTTCGCGCAGGCGCGACAGGATGGTGATGCCGTCGAGATCGGGCAGCATGCGGTCGAGGATGATGACGTCGAAGCGCTCGGCGCCCGCGCGTTTCAGCCCGTCGTTACCAGTGGCGCACCAGGTCAGCGAGTCGCCGGAAAGACTGGCCAGTTCCTCGACTTGCGAGGCCGCGCGCGAATCGTCCTCGATGTAGAGGATGGACAGGCCGCTCATGCCGTGCGCCCCGCAAGGGTGCCGATGGCGGCCGAGCGATCGTATCCGCGCGAGAAACCCTCCCGGTTCTCGGTGCAGTACGATCCGCCGGCCGCCATCGGGTTGAACGGAACCGGGCGCCGCCTAAGGGGACTGGGACGGCGGCTCTCCCGGCCCCGAAACAGCTCGGAACCACGCGAGAGGATACGGGCGCCGTGGAAGCGCCGAAATGAAGTCGGGTTGTTAATAGCCTTGGTCCCCCGGCAACGGCGCGCGGTCATTCCCTGCCCGCCGTTGCTCAGCTTTCTTGACGTACCGTGCATATACGAGCGCCGGGTGCGGGTCGCCTGACAATGGCTGTCATGCCCCGCAGGGCGCGAAGCCGCGATCTGCGGTCAGTTCGCCTTGGGCGCTGCGGCGGAGGGATCGACCGGAAGGCCGCCGAGCTGCGTTACCAGCTTGGTATAGGCATCGAGGTACGCGAGCACGATGATCTGGCCGATCTGCGTGTTCTGGTAGCCGCCGCCGCCGGCCGCGCCGAAGGTGCCGCCGAAGAAGCCACCGCCGCCACCGCCGAAGCTGACATCGGACTTGCGGGCATAGCCCTCGGTCAGCGCCTCTTCCACGGTGGTGCGCGAATTCACGATCGAGAGGGTGACGTTCGCCTCGCCCTTCTTGACGTTGAGGCCGCCGGCGATGGCGCCCACGCCGCGCCCGAAGAAGCCGCCGACGCCGCCCAGCACGCCGCCGAGGCCGCCGCCGCCCGAATTGTTGTTGGTCGAGACGATGTCCGGCTGCAGGAAATAGTCCGCCGCCTTGATCTGGCCCTTGCCGATGTTGGACCCCTTCTGCAGCTCGCCCTGTTCGGCCAGGGCGCGCTCCATGGCGCTGTTCTGCAGCGAGCGGCCGCGGTTGACCATGGTGAAGCAGCCGGACTTCTGCACGAAGACGCGCAGGATCGCTTCGGGGCTGCCGAGGCTGAGTTCGCGCCACCACTGGGTGTCGGGCTCGATGATGGCGACGGTGCCGAGGTTCTTGCGGCACACGGGAATCTCCTGCGTCCCCTTTTCCTGCAGCTTGCGGCCGGAGGACTGGTCGGCGAGGGCGGGGGTGGCCGAAACTGCGGCGAGCGCGGCCAGCGCGCAGACGAACGTTTTCATAATCAAGGCTCCCTGTTGCACCGCGCGGACACGCGGCCTGCCCAATCCCCGGGGCGACAAACTCCTTATGCGTTCACTCTTGCACGAACAAATGACGATGTCTGTGAGAATCTTTCGCAAATACAACGTCAGGAAGGATTCACCGCCATGTTGTCGATAAGCCGGGCCGGGCCGATCCGGGCCGCCACGATAAGCCGCATCGGCCGGTCCGAACGGGTGGTCAGCACGGTGAGATCGTCCGCATCGCGCAGTTCGGCATAATCGACCGAGCGGAAGCCCCCCGCGACGATTTCCGCCTGCAGCGTGGCGAGGGTTTCCGGCACGTCCGCGCCCGCCTCGATCGCAGCGATGGCGCGGCGCATCGCGGTCGGCAGCGCGACGGCCGCCTGGCGATCCTCGGCCGAGAGGTAGGCATTGCGCGAGGACATCGCGAGTCCGTCCGCCTCGCGCACGGTCGGCACGCCGAGGATCGCGGCGGCGGCGGGGCGGGTGAGGTCGAGGTCGCGCGCCATCCGGCGAATGACGGCCAGTTGCTGCCAGTCCTTCTCGCCGAACAGGGCCATGTCGGGCATGACCTGGTTGAACAGCTTGCACACCACGGTGGCGACGCCGTCGAAGTGGCCGGGCCGCGACGCGCCGCACAGGCCCTCGCTGACGCCCGCAACCGAGATATTGGAGCCGAACCCGGCCGGGTACATCGCCTCGACCGTGGGTGCCCAGAGCAGGTCCACCCCTTCGGCTTCCAGCAGCGCCGAGTCGCGGGCAAGCTGGCGCGGATAGGCGTCGAGATCCTCGTTCGCACCGAACTGGAGCGGGTTGACGAAGATCGATACGACGACGCTGGCGCCCCGGCTTTTCGCCTCGCGCACGAGCGTCAGATGGCCGTCATGCAAGGCGCCCATCGTGGGCACGAGCGCGACCTCACCGGTCTTGCGAAGCTCGGCAACCGCATTGCGCAGTGGATCAAGGGCGTGGACGGTTTGCATTGGGCTTGGCTGCTCCGGTATGATGGGCGCGACCGAAAGGTGCGTTTGGGCCTTAGCCCCGGCGCACCTGCGGGGGCAATGATTTCAACGTCGGGCCGGGCGACCGGTCCCGCGAGCAGGATAACGGTCACGTGACAGCGCATCGCATCGTCTTCGCCAACGAGAAGGGCGGCACCGGCAAGTCCACCACCGCCGTCCATGTCGCCATCGCGCTCGCCTATCAGGGCGCGAATGTCGCCTGCATCGACCTCGACCACCGCCAGCGCACGCTCTACCGCTACCTCGAGAACCGCATCGAGACCGAGCGCAAGCGCGAGATCGCGCTGCCCGGCGCGCGCTTCGCGGTCTACGACGGCGAGGACATCGGCGAACTCGACGATCTCGCCGAACAGATCGCGGAGGGCTATGACTTCCTCGTGTTCGACACGCCCGGCCGCGACGATCCCTTCGCCCGCCACGTGGCGACCACGGCGGACACGCTGGTCACCCCGCTCAACGACAGCTTCGTCGACTTCGATCTTCTCGGTCAGGTCGAGAGCGAGACCTTCAAGGTCAAGCGCCTCTCGTTCTATGCCGAAGTCATGTGGGAGGCGCGCAAGAAGCGCGGCCTCAAGACCATCAACGAAGGCCGCCGCGAACTCGACTGGGTCGTCGTGCGCAACCGCGTCCAGCATGTCGAGGCGCGCAATATGCGACGTATCGACGGGGCGCTTCAGGAACTGTCCAAGCGCGCGGGCTTCCGCGTCGCGGCGGGCCTGTCCGAGCGCGTCATCTTCCGCGAGCTGTTCCCCTCGGGCCTGACCCTGCTCGACAAGGGCTTTCTGGGCGATCTGGGCACCAGCCACCTCGTCGCGCGGCAGGAACTGCGCGGGCTGGTCGCCGGGCTCAACCTGCCGGTGCCGGTACGGCGGGAGTCCGAAACGGCCTTCGCCGCCGCGAGCTGACGGGAAGGCCCATGATCAAGCTGCTCTGGCTGGTCGCGCTCGGCTGCATCGTCTGCCGGATGCTCATCGGCCGCTGGCCCTGGGAAAAGAAGCGCAAGGTCGCGGGGCCGTCCTTCGAGACGGCGCAGGCGCGGGCGCTGCTGGGCGTGGACGCGGGCGCCGACCGGCGCGAGATCGTCGAGGCGCACCGCCGCCGCATCGCGCTGGTGCACCCCGACAAGGGCGGCAGCTCCGAGCAGGTGCACGAGGCGAATGCCGCGCGCGACCTGCTGCTGGCGGTGCTGCCTGCGGATTAGAATGCCATCGTCTTTGGCTGAAACACCATTCGTCATCCCCGCGAAGGCGGGGACCCATCTGATGATGGTTCAATCTGCCACGTCAGGAGATGGGTTCCCGCCTTCGCGGGACTGACGGCGATAAAATTACGAGGCGAGCACGCTTTAATTTTCCCGCGCGATCTGGAAGCCCGCGAACGACTGGTTCACCGGCATCAGTTCCAGCGTGTTGATGTTGACGTGCGCGGGCAGGGTGGCGACCCACAGCACGGTCTCGGCGATGTCCTCGCCGGTCATCGGGTTGACGCCTGCGTAGAACGTGTCTGACGCGGCCTGGTCGCCGCCATTGCGCACCACGGTGAATTCTGTCTCGACCATGCCCGGCTCGATCGAGGTCACGCGCACGCCGGTGCCGCTCAGGTCCGAGCGCAGGCCGAGCGCGAACTGGCGCACGAAGGCCTTGGTGCCGCCGTAGACGTTGCCGCCGGTATAGGGATACGTCGCCGCGACCGAGGACAGCATCACGATCCCGCCCTTCCGCGCGATCAGGCCCGGCAGCAGCTTGTGCGTGAGCGAGACCAGGCTGACGACGTTAGTGTCGATCATCGTCTTCCAGTTGGCGAGGTCGGCTGCCTGTGCGGGCGCCGCGCCCAGCGCGAGACCCGCGTTGTTCACGAGGCAGTCGATCGCGGCGAAGTCGGCCGGAAGCGCATCGAGCGCGGCGTCGCGGGCGGTTTCGTCACGCACGTCGAAGACGGCGGCGTGGAAGCGGTCGGCACCCAGTTCGTCCGTCAGCGCCTGAAGCCGCTCGGCGCGGCGGCCGGTGCCGATCACGCGCCATCCGGCCTTCACGAAAGCGCGCGCGCAGGCTTCGCCGATACCGGAAGTGGCGCCGGTTACGAGTACGGTCTTCATGGGGGATTCCTTCAATCTGCGGAGAGGACGGTGACGTCCATGCGGAAGCTGCGCGCCTCTCCGGGCGCCAGCGTGATCACGCCCGGCTTTTCGCGGAAATCGCCGGTAAAGCCAAGGGGGTCGGCATGGCCCTGCCACGGTTCGATGCACAAGTAAGCCGCGCCGGGCTTCTGCCAGATGCCCAGCATCGGGGTGTCCGGGAAGGCGATGGCGAGCTGCGTCCCGCCCGGCGCGCCGTACGTGAGCGCGCGGCTGGAGAGGCGATCCCAGATCACCGCGTCCTCCTCGAACAGCGCGGCGTCCAGCGGCAGGATATGGCCTTCGACCGGCGGTGCCACAGGCTCGGGCAACAGGAGTCCGGTGGGGCCGTCGATGCGGCGGATCGGCTGCGGCTCGGGCTGTTCGAAGGCGACCACGTGGTCGGCCTTGGCGGCGCCGCCGGGCAGCGGCCAGGCGAAGCCGGGGTGGAAACCCAGGCTGAAGGGCAGCGATGCATCGCCGGAGTTGATGACCCGCGCTTCGGTGAACAGTGCCGTGCCTTCCAGCCGGAACGCCATCTCCAGCATGAAGGCGAACGGATAGACCGCGCGCGTTTCAGGACTGTCTGTCACGCGGAAAAGCGCACGATCGGTGCCTGCTTCAACGACCTCGAACACCGACTTGCGCGCGAAGCCGTGCCGGGGCAGGGCGTATTCCTCGCCGTCCAGCCGGTAGGTGTCGCCGTTCAAGGCCCCGACGATCGGGAACAGCAGCGGCGCGTGGCCGGTCCAGAACGCCGGGTCGGCATCGGTCATGTATTCGCGGCCGAAACTGTCGGTCAGCGACCAGAGTTCGGCGCCGAGCGGGTTGATCCGGGCGGTGAGATCGCCGGAGGAGATGGTCACGAAGTCCACGTCAGTCCCCTATCGTCATCCCGGCGAAAGCCGGGATCGCTGGCCGTGAACGGCCCACCTTGCGGCGGGGCGGCTCACGGCCAGCGCTCACCTAAAGACCGCCAGCGGTCCCGGATCAAGTCCGGGACGACGATCACCCCCGCAGCACCGCGCCCAGCTTGGCGGCGGCGGCGGTCACCTTTTCGCTGATCGCCTTGAGGTCGGCTTCCTTGTAACTGGCCTCGACCGGCTGGAGCGTGACTTCGAGCGCGAGCGACTTCTGCCCCTCGGGCACGCCGTTGCCACGGAAGTCGTCGAACAGGCGCACCGCGACGATGTTGGCCTTGTCCGCGCCCTGCACCAGCCGCACGAGATCGCCCGAGGGCAGCTCTGCAGGCACGAGGAACGCATAGTCGCGCGTCACCGCCTGCAGCGCCGGGGGCGCGTAGGAGACGCGGGCGAAGCCGGGCGTGCCCTTCTTGCCGGGAATGGCGTCGAGGAACAGTTCGGCGACCGCCACCGGGCCATCGACGTCGAACTGCTTCGCCGTCTTCGGGTGCAGCATGCCGAAGCGCGCCAACACCGTCTTGGGGCCGAGGCGCAGCGTCGCCGACTGGCCGGGGTGGAACTGGGGACCAGCCTCGCCCATGACCTGCAGCTTGTCGACCGGGGCGCCAGCCTCGGCCAGCAGCGCCAGCACTTCGGCCTTGGCGTCGTAGGCGTCGAACGCCGTCGCCTTGCCGGTCGCCCAGCCGCGCGCGGTCTTCTCGCCCGCGAGGACGACGCCCAGCGTCAGCCGTTCATCGCTCGCTCCGCCGGCACCGCGCAGATAGCGGCGGCCGATCTCGAACAGGCGCAGCGAGGCCGCGCCGCGATCGAGGTTGCGCTTCGCCGCCATCAGCAGGCCCGGCAGCAGCGAGGGGCGCATGGCCTTCATGTCCTCGCTGATCGGATTGGCGAGCACCCACAGCGGACCTTCGGCGAAAGTCTCGGCGGCGGGCTCGGGCAGGAACGACCAGGTGACGGCTTCCTGAAGCCCGCGCGCCGCAGCGGCGCGGCGCACGCGCCGTTCCAGTGCCTGCGCCGGGGTGGCGGTGGGCTTGGCGACGCCGTCGGCGCGGGGAAGCGGAACGCTCTCGACCTTGTCGAGGCCGTGGATGCGCACGATTTCCTCGACGATGTCGGGGGCGCCATCGACGTCGGGGCGCCAGCCGGGAACCGTGACGGCCCAGTCGTCAGCTTCCACCACCGAGAAGCCGAGGCTTTCGAGGATGCGCTGTTGTTCGCCGGGCGTGACGGTGACGCCGCCCAGCTTCTCGACCAGCGAGGGCGCGAAGTGGACGATCTTGGGCGTGCCCGGAGCAGCGCCCGCGCGCACGATCTCGGACACTTCGCCGCCGCACAGCTGGGTGATCAGGTTCGTCAGCAATGCAAGGCCGGTGTCGAGGAACTGCGGGTCGATCCCGCGCTCGAACCGCCCGCGCGCGTCTGACGTGAGGTTGAGCTTGCGGCCCGTCTTGGCGATACGCTCGGGATCGAAGTAGGCGATTTCGAGCAGGACGTCGGTGGTGGCATCGCCACAGCCCGAGTGCTGGCCGCCCATGATGCCTGCGATGTCGTGGACGCCACTGCCGTCGGCGATCACGGTCATCTCGGCGTCGAGCGTGTAGGTCTTCTCGTTCAGCGCCTCGACCGTCTCGCCCTCCACCGCGCGGCGGGCGACGACGGCGCCGGTCAGCTTGGCGAGGTCATAGGCGTGGGCCGGGCGGCCATACGTGAGCATCACGTAGTTGGTCGCATCGACCAGCGCCGAGATCGGGCGCTGGCCCGCGGACTTGAGCGCATCCTGCAGCCACTGCGGCGAAGGGCCGTTCTTCACGCCCTTGATGACGCGGCCGTAGAATGCCGGGCAGCCCTCGGCGTCATCGGTGCGCACCTCGACCGGGCACGGGAAGGTGCCTGCGGCCTCGGGCGCGACGATCGGCTTCAGCGTGCCGAGGCCCGCTGCCGCGAGATCGCGGGCGATGCCGTAGACGCCCATGCAGTCCGGACGGTTGGGGGTGATCGACACGTCGATGACCGGATCGGCGCCGTGATACTGCGCGAAGGGCGTGCCGACGGGCGCATCCTCGGGCAGTTCGATGATGCCATCGTGGTCCTCGCCCAACTCCAGCTCGCGCGTGGAGCACATCATGCCGTTCGATTCGACGCCGCGCACGGCCGCAACCTTGAGCGCCATGCCGTTCACCGGCACCACCGCGCCCGGCAGGCCGAGCACGCCGACCAGCCCTGCGCGCGCATTGGGCGCACCGCAGACCACGGTGAGCACCTTGTCGCCGGTATCGACGGTCAGGACCTGCAGCTTGTCCGCCTGAGGGTGCTTTTCAGCCGTGAGGACCTTCGCCACGCGGAAGCCTTCGAGCTTGGCGGCGGGGTCTTCGATGCCTTCGACTTCGAGGCCGATGGCGTTGAGCGTGGCGGCGATCTGCTCGATCGACGCTTCGGTTTCCAGGTAGGTCTTGAGCCAGGAGAGCGAGAACTTCATGTCTTAAATCCTTCCCGCCTTAGGCCGGTGTGCCGACGCCGCCCGAAAGGGTCGGCACGTCGAGGGCGGAGAAACCGTAGTGGGAGAGCCAGCGCACATCGCCGTCGAAGAAGGCGCGCAGGTCGTCCATCCCGTACTTGAGCATGGCGAGGCGATCGACGCCGATGCCGAAGGCGAAGCCCTGCCATTCGTCAGGGTCGATGCCGCCCGCCGCGATGACGCGGCGGTTGACCATGCCTGACCCCAGCACTTCCATCCAGGCGTGCCCCGGCGCATCGCCCGAACCGCCGACCACGCGGCGTCCGCCCTGGCTGGAATAGCCCACGTCCACCTCGATCGAGGGTTCGGTGAAGGGGAAGTAGCTGGGGCGCAGGCGCAGGACGATGTCGTCGCGCTCGAAGAAGGCCTTGAGGAAGGCTTCCAGCGTCCACTTCAGGTGGCCGAGGTGGATGCCCTTGTCGATGACGAGGCCCTCGATCTGGTGGAACATTGGCGTGTGCGTGGCGTCGCTGTCCGAGCGGTAGACGCGGCCCGGCGCGATGATGCGGATGGGCGCGCCCTGCTGGATCATCGAGCGGATCTGCACCGGCGAGGTATGCGTGCGCAGCAGCATCTCGCGGCCGTCGTCGTTGCGGTCCGGGAAATAGAAGGTGTCATGCATCGCGCGCGCCGGGTGGCTCTCGGGCATGTTGAGCGCTGTGAAGTTGTGCCAGTCGTCCTCGATCTCCGGGCCGGTGGCGACCGCGAAGCCGAGGTCGGCGAAGACTTCGGCCAGTTCGTCCATCACCTGCGAGACGGGATGCACGGCGCCGCACGGAGTGGCGGGCGCAGGGAGCGAGAGGTCGATCGTCTCGGCCGCAAGGCGCGCGTCGAGCGCGGCGGTTTCGAGGGTGTCCTTGCGGGCGGTGATGGCGGCGTTGGCGTCGCGCTGGTAGCCGTTGAACAGCGGCCCCATCTCGCGCCGCTCCTCGGGCGACATGCCGCCCAGACGCTTCATCAGCCCGGTGATCTCGCCCGCCTTGCCCAGATACTGAATGCGCAGCGCTTCGAGAGCCTCGAGCGTTTCGGCACCTTCGATCGCCGAGATCACCTGATCAAAATCGAGCACGATACATACCCCAAAAACTCGTCATTCCCGCGAAGGCGGGAACCCATCTGATGCCCTATCCCCTGACGATCCGGGGCGGTGGCAGCGGCACGAAGCCGAAATCCACCGCAAGGTCGCGCCAATCGGGATTGGCCTGTTCGATCAGGGCGAGTTTCCACGCCCTGTTCCACGTCTTGATCCGCTTCTCGCGCAGGATCGCGCTTTCAATCGTCGCGTGCCGCTCGAACCAGACCAGTCGATGCACGCCGTAGTCGCTCGTGAACCCTTCGATCAAGCCCTCGCGGTGCTGATGGAGGCGACGAAGCAGATTCGATGTGACTCCGACATAGAGCGTACCGTTGCGATGTGACGCGAGGAGGTACGTGCATGGATCGAAGGTTTCGCGCATCGGAGGGGCCACCAGCTGGGTTCCCGCCTTCGCGGGAATGACTGGGAAGAGTGATGCAGCGGAATCGCTTCAATCGGCAGTTAACACCCTGTCGTCATTCCCGCGCAGGCAGGAACCCAGCTGGTGCGCTATCCCAACACGCGAAAAGGGCGCGGACGGCACATGCCATCCACGCCCTTTGAAATCGCGCGATGAAGCTGAGGAGCTTTACGCGTCGGTGGCTTACGCCGCCGCGGGCAGAGCTGCCTTCGCCTGCGCGATGACGGTGCTGAACACGCCGCCTTCGTTCATGGCGAGGTCGGCCATCGTCTTGCGGTCCAGTTCGATCCCGGCGAGCTTCACGCCATGGATGAACTGCGAGTAGGTCAGGCCTTCAGCGCGGACGGCCGCGTTGATGCGCTGGATCCAGAGAGCGCGGAAGGTGCGCTTCTTGATCTTGCGGTCGCGGTACGCGTACTGGCCGGCCTTTTCGACGGCCTGGCGTGCGACGCGGATGGTGTTCTTGCGGCGACCACGATAGCCCTTGGCCTGGTCCAGAATCCGCTTGTGCTTTGCGCGGGTGGTGACACCCCTCTTGATACGGCTCATTCGTCAGTACTCCTCAGTTGAGCCCGTAGGGCGCCCACTTCTTGATGACCTTGGCATCGGCGTCGGAAATGACTTCGGTGCCGCGGTTCTGGCGGATGTACTTGCCGTTATGGCTCATGAGGCGGTGGCGCTTGCCGGCTACGCCGTGCTTCACCTTGCCGGTGGCGGTGAGCTTGAAGCGCTTCTTCACGCCGCTCTTGGTCTTCAGCTTGGGCATTTTCGTCTCCTTTGATCGGGACACGTCCCGCCGGCCATGGCAGCCCTTTTCGCCAGGCCGACCCGCGAATCTCCCCGAGAGGAGACTCGACCGTGTCGATTGAAGGACGCGCCCTTAGGGGCTGGATGCAGGAAAGGCAAGCGGCCCGTTTTAACGCCTGCCGCCACGAGGTCCGGGATGGCGAGTACGCCACACCCCGAATGCCGTGCAGCCATTCAAGGAAGTCCGGGCCGATGGTGGGGCCATCCGGCAGACCTTTTCGCCATATATAGGCCTGGGCGGTGACCCGCCCTGCGCTCGTGCGCACCGGCAGGGCAAGGCGCCGATACTCGCGCCCTTCATAGGTATCCAGCCGCGCGAGATCACCCGGTCGCAACTGCAGGTCGCACAGTACCCCGCGCACTTGCCCCGAACCCGGCACCAGCGCCGGATACCAGCCGCGCGTGTCCGGGACCGCGTAAAGCCGCCCCGGCACCTCGCCCGGTTCGGCCCGGATCGACCGCGCCGCAATCCACCGCGCCATCGGCGTATCCGCATCGGGGCGCAGCGTGCCGTAGAAGAACAGCCTCAAAGGTCAGTCGTGATGATGGCCGTGATTGTCACAGGCCATTGCTTCGATCACGTCCTCCAGCCGCGCCGGGTCGCCGATCGCCAACACTTCGCCGCCGGAGTCCGCATTCAGGGGCTCGCCGTTCCAGTCGCACATGATGCCGCCCGCGCCCTCGACGATGGGGACCAGCGCCGCCCAGTCGTGCAGCTTTAGCCCCGCCTCGCAGACGAGGTCGATGTGGCCGCTCGCCAGCAGGCCGTAGTTGTAGCAGTCGCCGCCGAACATCATGCGCTTGTGGTCGGTCTTGGCCGCCAGCGCCATGAAGTGGGCGCCCTGATGGTCGTCGAAGTACTGCGGGCCGGTCGTCGCCAGCATCATGTCGGAGAGTTCGCGGCAGGGGCGGGTGCGCACTTCGCGGCGGTTGAAAGTGGTGGCGTGGCCGCTGGCGCCGACCCAGCGCTCGTTCAGGATGGGCTGGTCGATGATCCCCAGCACCGGCCAGCCGTCGACCAGCAGCGCGATCAGCGTGCCGAAGGTCGCACGCCCGCCCATGAACGCGATGGTGCCGTCGATCGGGTCGAGCACCCAGGTCCGGTTGGAGGTGCCGGTCTCGGTGCCGAACTCCTCGCCGATGATGCTGTCTCGCGGGACTTCCGCCTTGAGGATGCGCCGCATGGCTTCTTCTGCCGCCCGGTCGGCCACGGTGACGGGCGAGGCGTCGGACTTGCGGTCGGCGGCGAGGCCGGTGCGGAAGTGAGGGCGAATCGCTTCACCGGCCGCATCGGCGAGGCGGAGCGCGAGGGCGATGTCGTGGTCGAGTTTCATGCCGCCTGCTCTGCCTTCCGAACGGTGATCCGGTCAAGTTCCTTGGGTCAGGGTATCCGGGGGGCATTACCTGCAAGAAAATACTAGGAATCTAACAGCCCTTGTAGATTTTCTCACATTGCTCCCAAGCCGTTGCGCAATTATCGCTTTTCGAGGGCATCTTTAAAACAGGGTAACCATGCAACGCAGGAACCGTCCTGCGGTCGATCCCTCGATTGCGCCGCAGCAAGGCATTACACGTGACGGGCAACCCCTGTCCTACAACCGTGCGCCTGCGCCGGATCTGGCACCTTGGCTGGGCCGCCTCTATGTCACGAAAGTCGATCTGCCCAAGGATTACACGGTGTCCTGCGGACTGTTCAGCGACACGGCCTGCGTGCGCGTGCAAATGGCCGGGGACTGGACGGCGGAAACCGTCGATGGTCCCATCACTACCCAGGGCGGCGCGTTCTATTTCGGCCCGCACTCGCGGCGCATGCCGATCTCGGTGACAGGCAGCTTCGTAAGCGTGGGCTACATCATCCGTCCGGGAACGGGCACGGCGCTGAAGCTGGCGCGCGTGGGCGAATTTCTCGACAAGATCGTTCCAACCGACGTTCTGACGGCGCCCTCGGACGACTTCCTGCAGGCGCTGGAGCCTGATGCGACGCCGGAGGAATGGCTGCAGTCGATCGAGGGTCTGGTTCGCCAGCAGGTCGAGAGGCTGGGAGGTGCGGCACCTGACCCGGTGACCGCGCGGTTCGAGGAGATCAGCCTGCGCGATCCGGGCATTTCTGTCAGCGATGCGGCGGCCGAGTGCGGGGTCGATCGCCGCAAGCTGGAGCGCGTGGTCAGCCGTGACTTCGGCCTGCCGCCCAAGCAGGTGCTGCGCCGCGCCCGCGCGCTCGACATGGCGAGCCACCTGCGCGGCGTCGCCGATGCGCGCGAAGGGGATGAGATCGCCCTGCGCTATTACGACGAGAGCCACCTGATCCATGAATTCACCGAACTGTTCGGCATGTCGCCGCGCCAGTTCGTCACGCGTCCGCAGCCGATCCTGACGCTAGCCCTCGAATCACGCCAGGCGCGGCGGCTTGAGGCGCTGCACCGGATCGAACCGGGGCAGGCGCGGCCCTGGGAGTAGAGATAATTGTCGCCCACCCCGTCCGGCTAAGCCCTCCGGGCCAAGCCTCCCGGGCCTCCCCCTTCGACAGGCTCAGGATAAGCGGGAGGGCAAGCAAACGGTCTCATTCCCCTCCCGCTTGCGGGAGGGGGCAGGGGTGGTTCTTAGCGACAGCTCAGTCGAACAGGCTGGACACCGAGCTTTCGTCGGCGATGCGGCGGATCGCCTCGCCAAGCAGCGGGGCGATCGGCAGGATGCGAATCTTGTCCGAAGCCTTGGCGGCTTCGGTCGGCATGATCGAATCGGTGATGACCAGTTCCTTGAGCGCGGAATTGGTCACGCGGCTCACCGCCGCGCCCGAAAGGACGCCGTGGGTGATGTAGGCGGTGACGCTGGCGGCGCCCTCGTCCATCAGCGCCTGCGCGGCGTTGCACAGGGTGCCGCCCGAATCGATGATGTCATCGATCAGGATGCAGGCGCGGCCCTTCACATCACCGATGATGTTCATGACTTCCGACTGGCCCGGCTTGTCGCGGCGCTTGTCGACGATCGAGAGCGGCGCGTTGTCGAGGCGCTTGGCGAGCGCGCGGGCACGGACCACACCGCCGACGTCGGGCGAGACCACCATCAGCGACTGGTCGCCGTAGCGGGCCTGGATGTCCGCTGCCATGACGGGGGCCGCGAACAGGTTGTCGGTGGGGATGTCGAAGAAGCCCTGGATCTGCCCGGCGTGCAGATCGACCGAGAGCACGCGGTCGGCGCCGGCCTCGGTCAGCAGGTTGGCGACCAGCTTGGCCGAGATCGGGGTGCGCGGGCCGGGCTTGCGGTCCTGGCGGGCGTAGCCGAAGTAGGGGACCACGGCCGTGATGCGCTTGGCCGAGGCACGGCGCAGCGCGTCGATGCAGATCAGCAGTTCCATCAGGTTGTCGTTGACGGGGTAGCTGGTCGGCTGGACCACGAAGACGTCCTCGCCGCGGACGTTCTCGTGGATTTCCACGAAGATTTCCTCATCCGCAAAGCGGCGGACGGCGGCGTCGGTGAGCGGCAGTTCGAGATACCCTGCAATCGCGCGTGCGAGCGGCAGGTTGCTGTTGCCGGACATGATCTTCATTTGCGAATCCCCGTGACGGTTCCTGGCGGTCGGTCGTTGGGACCGGCCCTGTAGCCGGGTGTCGCGGGATTGCAATAGTCGGCGACCGATTGTCACCGCATCGGCCCGATTTGAGGCACGGTTGCGGCTAGGATGGGAAGCGGTCGATCCGAAATCAGATCGTCATCCCAGCGAAGGCTGGGACCGCTATGACCATGATATGCCCAAGCAGGACCGTGCCGGCTTCATCTCGGCCTTGTAGAGAAGTTGCGATATGACGAGAGCGGTCCCAGCCTTCGCTGGGAT
>NZ_BAAILP010000072.1:0-666 GCF_054589055.1 Novosphingobium sp. 11B
GCACATCGTGCGCCCGGTGCAGGACATCGTGTGCGCCTGCGTCTTCAACCCGCCGGTGACGGGGCGCGAGGTCCATGACGAGAACGGTGCCTACCCCGCCGACACCAGCGAACCCGCGCTCGCAGACTGAGGAGAAAGGGGGCACTTGATGCACGACCACTATCCCACCCGCAGCGCGGCCGAACCCCAGTTGCTCCCGCGCAGCGAACCCGTCGCCCGCCGCGCATGGCAGCCTGGCGCGCCGTTGACCGCAGAGCAGATCGCCCAGTTCGACCGCGACGGCTATCTCGTGCTGGAGGATGTCTTCTCCGAAGCCGAGATGGCTACGCTCCAGGCGGAAACCGGGCGCCTGCTTGGCGATCCCGAGGGCCTGAAGGACGAGACGGTGATTGCCGAACACGGTAGCCGTGAGATCCGCTCGATTTTCGAGATTCACGAACAGAGCGACACGATGGCGCGCCTTGCCGCCGACGAACGGCTGGCGGGCGTCGCCGGCTATCTGCTCGACGACGAGGTCTACGTCTACCAGTCCCGCCTCAACTACAAGCCGGGGTTCAAGGGCCGCGAGTTCTACTGGCACTCCGACTTCGAGACCTGGCACGCCGAGGATGGCATGCCGCGCATGCGCGCGCTGTCGATGTCGGTGCTGCTGGCGGAAAACACGCC
>NZ_BAAILP010000073.1:0-486 GCF_054589055.1 Novosphingobium sp. 11B
GGTCCGCGCCCTCGCGCCCGGCGATCAGGACGTTGTCGAACACCGTCGAGGTGGCGGCCATCGAAGTGCCGCCGATCTTTTCCACGGAATGTGTTCCGTTCATGCGGGTACTCCTTTGAGGCTGCCGGACACCGGCGTCACCGGCTTCACCTCGCGCGCGGCAATGAAATCCGGACGCGGAGTGGCCGCGGCGAACGGCGCCTCCAGCCGGTTGCTCACCGCATTGTAGACAAGGAAGGCATTGGCGCGCGGGAACGGGGTGATATTGCCATTGGAGCCGTGCATCGTGTTGCAGTCGAACACGATCACCGTTCCCGGCCTGCCGGTCGGCGCAACAATGCCCTGACGGTGCGCCAGTTCGGCCAGCGTGTCCTCGTCGGGCACGCCGTATTCCTGCTTGCGCAACGACGCCTTGTAGTGATCGTCCGGCGTCTCGCCCACGCAGGCGATGAAGACGTGCTGCGATCCGGGGATCACCATCAGCGG
>NZ_BAAILP010000074.1:0-35061 GCF_054589055.1 Novosphingobium sp. 11B
GACAAGCTCAGCCTGAGCGGGAACAGGACTGTACTATGAAACCGCTCAGGCTGAGCTTGTCGAAGCCCCCTCCTGAAGAGGGGGTGGAACCGGCGGCCCGATGAGGGTCGGGGGGTGATGAGCCGCCGGTTCCGAGCTTAAATCAGTGACCGCCTTCGGACGCGCCGAACATGGACTTGGCGTACTTGATGCCCAGGCCGTAAGCGCCGCCCCAGACCTTGGCGATGCCGGTGGTGCTGTCGTACGTCTCGGTACGCGCCCAGTCGCGCTGCAGTTCGAGCAGATACTGCAGCGAGGTCATCGGCACGGCGCCAAGCTGGATCATGCGCTGCACGGCGCGCTCATGCGCTTCTTCCGAGATGTCGCCGCAGGCGTCGGTGATGACGTAGGCTTCGAAGCCCTGCTCGATCGCCGATGCCACCGGGCCGACGATGCACACCGAGGTCCAGAGCCCCGCGAAGACGATGCGCTGCTTGCCGATGCGGTTGATCTCGCAGATCACCGCTTCGTCTTCCCAAGTGTTCATGCTGGTGCGGTCGAGCAGTTCCTGGCCGGGGAAGGCGTCGGTGATCTCGTCGAACATCGGGCCGGAGAAGCTCTTCTCGGCGACGGTGGTGAGGATGGTGGGGACGTTGAACGACTTTGCACCGCGCGAGATCAGCGCCGCGTTGTTGCGCAGCAGTTCGGGCGAGATCGACTTGGTCGCGAAGCTCATCTGCGACTGGAAATCGATCAGGACGAGCGCGTGGTTGTCGGGCGAGATCAGCGACTTGCCGGGGGTCGCAGTTGCGGTGAGCGTCATTGGTAGGTCCTCCTGTTGCTGGGCGTCCTTGCCCGTTGAGATGCATACTGGAGCGAGATGGTCGTTCCAGATAGGCGCATAAAATCGTTCCGAACTTTCGATTAAATCGAAAAGATCGAACCAGTGTTCGGGGTGTCGAGAGCTTGCGAGAGGCTTATGAGCCGAACCGCATGGCCGCGGAATCAACCGAAAGTATTACACCCGATCGAGGGGGGCACGCGGTTCGGCTCAGGCTGGCGACAGGCCCCGCCTTCGAAAGGGCCGGTCGCGGATGAGGTATCGTTAGGCGGCGTCGACGAGGACGAGTTCGCTGTCCTCGATCGCGGTCACGCGGATCACGTCGAGGTCGCGGATCGCCGCGCCGTCGCGGGCATTGACCTGCACGTCGTCGATCTTCACGGCGCCACTCGCCGGGACGAGATAGGCCTTGCGGTCGGCGCCGATCGGATACTCGGCCGTCTCACCGGCCTTCAGCGTCGCGGCGACGATGCGGGCGTCGGTGCGGATCGGCAGGGCGCCGCCGTCACCGTCGTAGCCCGAGGCGAGCGTTTCGAAGTGTCCGGCGCGGTCGCCCTTGGGGAAGGGACGGGCGCCCCAGCTGGGCTTTTCACCGTTGCGGGTGGGAAGGATCCATATCTGGAAGATCTTCGTGGTCACGTCCTCGAGGTTGTATTCGGAGTGACGCACGCCGGTGCCCGCGCTCATGACCTGAACGTCGCCCGCTTCGGTGCGGCCCTTGTTGCCTAGGCTGTCCTCGTGGGTGATTGCGCCTTCGCGGACATAGGTGATGATCTCCATGTCGCGGTGCGGGTGCGGCGGGAAGCCGGTCTTCGGCGCGATGGTGTCATCGTTCCACACGCGCAGGTTACCCCAGTGCATGCGGGCCGGATCGTGGTAGTCGGCGAAGGAGAAGTGATGCTTGGCGTCGAGCCAGCCGTGGTTGGCGCCGCCGAGGCTGTCGAAGGGACGAAGTTCGATCATCTTGGGTCTCCGGTGGAAGCTGCGGGTTGAGAGTGCCGCTTCGTTGAGCCCTTTGTATGGGTTGCGATCTTTTCCGTTCAGATAGATAAAACCAATCGGTCTTTTCGAGGAAATAGAAAAGTGAATAACCCAGGCACACCGACGCTCGATCAGTTGACGATCTTCCAGACGATCGTGGAGACCGGCAGTTTCGCAGGCGCCGGACGCAAGCTGAACCGTGCGGTCTCGGTCATCAGCTATGGCATCGCCAATCTGGAGGCGCAGCTCGGCGTGATGCTGTTCGAGCGCGAAGGCACCCGGCGGCCGAAACTGACGGAACAGGGACGCGCGGTGCTGGCCGAAGCGAAGGCGATCTCGCAGGGTGTGGACGGGCTGCGCGCCAAGGTGAAGGGCATGCTCGACGGGCTTGAGGCCGAGGTGAACCTGGCGCTCGACGTCATGCTGCCCGCCGACCGCGTCGGGCTGGTGCTGCGCGACTTCGCCGTGACATTCCCCACCGTCCAACTGCGCCTTCATGTCGAGGCGCTGGGCGCCATAACCGCGCTGGTGCTGGACAAGGAGGCGGTGGTCGGGCTGTCCGGTCCGCTATCGGCCGGTGTCGAGGGTATCGACAGCCGCTCGGCGGGCTCGGTGGCGATGGTGCCGGTGGCCGCGCCCGATCATCCGCTGGGCCGCATGATGAAGATCGAACCCGGCGCGGGGCGGGACTATACGCAGCTGGTGCTCTCCGACCGTTCGCGCTTCACCGAAGGGCAGGACTACTCGGTGTTCAGCCCAAAGACCTGGCGGCTTGCCGATCTCGGCGCCAAGCATGCGCTGCTGCGGCAGGGAATCGGCTGGGGGAACATGCCGATGCCGATGATCGAGGCGGATCTCTTCGCCGGAACGCTGGTACGACTGGCGATGCCGGACCATGTCGGGGGGACGTATCGCTTTTCCGGCATATGGCGGCGCGATACGCCTCCCGGTCCTGCGGCAAGCTGGCTTCTGGACCAGTTCGTCACACTCGGCCAGGATGATCGTGAAATGGAGGGAATGGGCGATGTCTGACGAATGGCATCGAGCGCATTCCGGGCGACTGATCCGCGCCTTCAGGCCGCGATCGCTTTGCGCCCGAGTCCGATGGTCAGCGCACCGAGCAGGATGCCGGCCACAAGGTGGCCGGCAAAGTCCATCGCCGACATCGCGATGGGATGGCAGAACGCCAGTAGCCCGAACGACAGGAACGCTATTCCCGTCCCCGCGAGCATCAGCGACCGCACCGGATTGAGCGACCGCGTTCGCCGCAGTGCCAGCACGGTGATAGCAATCATGGGAACTCCGGCTACCAGTACGAACGTGAAGCAATAGCTGCCGTGCCCCAGATGCCCGACGGGCTGGCTGGATATGCCGATGCTGTAGGCCGCCAGCGTCAGCCAGATGCCCAGGCACGCCATGATCCAGCCGCTCGTCCGCGCGGGGGCGCCAGGCACGCTGGCCGACAAGGCGGCTGTGAACGCGGCGATACCCAGGACAAGTGACAATACGATATTGGCGGCGGCGACCCCGGCAAGCGGACCGGCCCAATCCGTACCGGCGCGGTGGAGCATTTGGGTCGCTAGATAACCGATGCCTAGCGCGACCGGGCTCCAGGCGAGGGCCCGCCGCCACGCCGGAGCCACGCGGCGTACCGGCACGGCCTCGTCGCAAAGCGTATCGATCAGGGTGTCATGGTCAACCATGTGTCTGCTTTCCATGTTCGCGCAACCTGACGATCGCGCGGTGCAGCAAGGATTTTACGGCGGAAACGGAGAGCCGGCTTTCCTGCGCGGCGGCATCGAGCGACATCTCCTGCAGCTTCACCATCTCGATCATCTGCCGCTGGCGTTCGGGCAGCAAGTTCAGCATGCCCGCGAGTTCCCGTTCGGCGCCGATCGCTTCGAAGGCCGCCGCCGCGACGGGGTCGATGGCGCCGTCCAGGGTTTCTTCCCGATTGATCTCCCGGCCGCGGGATCGGCGCTGTCGGCGTAGCGCATCCACGGACCTTGCCGAGACGATGGCCGAAACCCAGGGCATCAGCGGCAGCGCGGGATCGTAAGTGTGACGCAGGCGATGAAGCGTCATCAGCACCTCCTGAACCACGTCCTCGGCCAGCACGTCATCGAAGATGCGCCGCCGCACCCGAACCCGGACGACCGGCACCAGCGCGCGCAGGACCAGCCGGTAGGCGCGCTGGTCGCCATCCTGCGCCCGCTGCATCAGGGCGGGCCATGCCTCCTCTCGCGGCGCATCCTCGAGCAGCAGTTCGTCCGTCACGCGGGTGCCACGCAGCCCCCGGCATGGTCGGTCGGGATCGCATTCATCGTCTCGTCAAACCTTCTTGCCGGAAGCCGTCCGCAGTGCATCGATGGCGGTCTTCGTGTCCAGAACTTGCGGCAGTATCACCGGATCGCCGCCCTTCGCCGGATAGACGAGGTAGAGCGGCAGCCCGGAACGACCGAGTTCCATCATAGCCTGCTCGATCCGCGCATCATAGTTGGTCGAGTCCGCCACCATGTAGGTCGCGCCGGTGTCGGCGATGGCGGACCTGAACGCGGCGGTGGACAGCACGGCCTTTTCGTTGACCTTGCAGGTCAGGCACCACTCGGCCGAGAAATCGACGAAGACTGCGTGACCTGACGCTTGTGCCTTCGCGACCGCTTCGGGTGACCAGGGCACCGGTCCGTCGGTCACCGGCGCTGCGGATGCCTGTGTCTGTACGGGTGCGGCAGGTGTTTGCAGGGCGCCTCCCGGCATGGCGAAAAGCGCACCGATCGCGGCCGCACCGACAACGGCGACGGTGTGCAGCGCACGCGCGGGACGGCCGGACATCGTGCGCCTTTGCGCCATGCCATAGATCCAGCAAGAGAACGCCAGCAGCAAGGCGCAACCGAGCATCAGCGCCAGCCCCGCGCTGCCCGTCTGCTGCGCCAGCACCCACAGCAGCCATGCGGCGGCGGCGAGCATCGGAAAGGCCAGCGCGTGCTTCAGCGTCGTCATCCAGGCACCGGGTTTCGGCAGACGCCGCGCCAGCGCCGGGCTGAAGGACAGCGCCGTGAACGGTGCCGCCACGCCCGCGCCCAGCGCCGCGAAGATGGCGAGCGCGGCCAGCGGCGGCTGGACGAGCGCAAAGCCGATGGCACCCGCCATGAACGGACCGGCGCAGGGCGTCGCCACGACCACCGCCAGAGCGCCGGTGAGCGCTGCGCCAAGCAGGCCATCCTTCCCGTCCATCGTCTGGCCCATGCGCTGCAGCCCCAGTCCGAACTCGAAGAGACCGGCAAGATTGAGTGCAGAGCCAAGCAGCACCAGCACCAGCAGTGCGACGACGAGCGGGGACTGGAGCTGGAAGCCCCAGCCCACCGCCTGGCCGCCGGCGCGCAAGGCGATCAGCGTTCCGGCCAGCGCCAGCATCGCCAGCAGGGTTCCGCCGAGGAACGCCAGCCCTTCCCGTCGCATTTGTCGTGGGTCGCCGCCTTGCCGCGCAAGCCCGAACGCCTTGAGCGAGATGATCGGGAAGACGCAAGGCATCAGGTTCAGGATCAGCCCGCCCAGGAAGGCGGACAAAAGGGCAACAAGCATGACGGGGCCTCTTGGCGACAGGAAGGATCGATCGTGGAGGAAAAGGTCAGCCGTGCTTCGCTTTCCACGCACGCACCGCGGCCATCGTCTTCTCGATGTGGGCCTGCGGGTTCATGTCCGTGTAGCTGAGCAGGATCGTGCCGTTGGGGGCGATCACGAACGAAGTGCGGTTAGAGATCGTCTGCTTGCCGCCCTGCATCGTTGCGTCGAACCTGGCGGCGACCTTGGCGTTCGGGTCGGCGGCGACGGCGAACTGGTTGCGGCATTCGGACTTCGAGAATTCGGCGACCCGCTCGACATTGCCTGCGGTCACGCCGATCACGCTGGCGCCCAGTTTCTTGAAATCGCCGGTGGCTTCGGCGAACAGGTGCGCCTCTACCGTGCAGCCGGAAGTGAAGGCGGCGGGGAAGAAGTAAAGCACGACCGGCCCCTTCTTCAGCGCCTTTGCCAGAGAGAGGTCGAAGGGCTTGCCGCCCAGCGCGGCGTGCAGCGTGAAGTCAGGGGCCTTGGCGCCTTGCGGCAGGGCGGCGAAGCTCTGGCTCGGCACGGCGGCCGCGAATAGTCCAACGGCCAGCGACAAGGCGAAATTCTTCCGGATTTTCATCGGCTCTGCTCCAACGGGTATCATGGGAAGGCGCTCCGATCGGGCGCCTTCCCATGGCTGTTCGCTGGAGCGCGGCAAAAAGTTGCGGTCCGAAAATCACTCGCCGCATTTTTCTGCCGCAGGGTGGATCCGGGAGACTTCGCTTGCGGATGGACTACTCGTCCCGGAGCGAATGCGGCTGGGCGCAATTCGTCGCAATATTAATTCCGTCATGCATCCCGCAGCGGCATCGGCCGTTAGAGCGGCATGGCCACCACGACCGACCGCTCGCCCTTGGTGGCCTGCCCCGCACCGCAGGCCGAGCGTTTCGCCGTTGTCCGCTGCCTTACCGAAACGCTGGCCGCGCCTTTGTCCGATGCGGATGCCACGATCCAGTCCATGCCGGACGCCTCTCCGGCGAAGTGGCATCTGGCGCATACGACGTGGTTCTTCGAGACTTTCGTACTGCGCGATCACCTTGAGGGCTACCGTCTGTTCGACGAGACATGGCCATTCCTTTTCAATTCCTACTACGAGGCGGAAGGGCCGCGCCATGCGCGCCCGCAGCGTGGAATGCTCTCGCGCCCCTCGCTGGACGAGGTGCTGGCTTACCGCGCCCATGTCGATGCGCATGTGGAACTGCTTCTGGATCGCCCCGAACTTGCCGCGCTGATCGAACTGGGACTGAACCACGAGCAACAGCACCAGGAACTGATGCTTACGGATGTGAAGCATGCGCTTTCCCTGAACCCGCTGGCTCCTGCCTATGCGCCTTTGCTGGAGCGCGGCGCTTCGCCAGCGGCACCGGTGGAATGGCAAAGCCAGGAGGGTGGACGCTATCGCATCGGCCATGAAGGTGGCCGGGGACCGGGCGGTTTCGCCTTCGACAACGAAAGTCCGGCGCATGACGTGCTGCTGGAGCCCTTCGCCCTCGCACGTCGTCTCGTGACCAACCGCGAGTGGGCGGAATTCATCGCCGATGGCGGCTATCGTAACCCGGCCTTATGGCTCTCGGACGGCTGGGCGTGGATCAATGCCGAGGGCATCGCGGCACCGCTCTACTGGCGCGGCGAGGCGGCCTTCACGCTGTCCGGCCTCCAGCCGATCCGGCCCGAGGCGCCCGTAACGCATGTCTCGTGCTACGAAGCAGACGCCTTTGCCACCTGGGCCGGGCACCGCCTGCCCACCGAGTTCGAGTGGGAAGTCGCCGCAGCCAGCCATGATCCGGTCGGCGGTGCTCAGCTTGACGAAGCTGTCGGCGTCCATCCCCAAGGCTCGCCCGGCCTGTTCGGGGACTGCTGGCAATGGACCCGTTCCGCCTATCTTCCCTATCCGCGCTTCCGCCCGGCCGCCGGCGCAGTGGGGGAGTACAACGGCAAGTTCATGTCCGGCCAGTGCGTACTCAAGGGCGCCAGTTGCGCGACCCCGCGCGGGCATTCACGCGCTACGTATCGGAACTTCTTTCCCCCCGAGAAGCGCTGGCAGTTCACCGGCGTGCGTCTAGCTAAGGACCTGTAGATCATGGCCACCGCCGTCCGCGAATTGATCGACGCCTCCCGCGATGCCTTGCGCGCCCAATTCCGCCGCGACGTGCTGACCGGCCTTTCGCAGCAACGCAAGGCGATCCCCGCCCGCTGGTTCTACGACCATCGCGGCAGCCAGTTGTTCGAGGAGATCACGCGCCTCCCCGAATATTACCCTACCCGTGTCGAGACCGGCATCCTCATGGCCCATGCCACGCGGATCGGGCGCATGGTGGGATCGAAGCACCACGTCGTCGTCGAATTCGGTGCGGGCAGCGCAACCAAGACGCCGCTGCTGCTCGGCGCGATCTGGACCGCCGCCTACGTGCCGATCGACATCTCGGGCGAATTCTTGAGCGAGTCCTGCGAAGCGCTGGCGGCGCGTTACCCGGACCTTCCGATCTACCCGGTCGAGGCGGACTTCAGCCAGCCCGCCACGTTGCCCGCCGAAGTGGGGCAGCACCCGCGTCTGGGCTTCTTCCCCGGCTCCACGATCGGCAACATGGAACCGATGGCCGCCGCCGACCTGCTGCGCTCGATGCGCCGCACGCTGGGCGCGGGAAGCCTGCTGCTGATCGGCTTCGACCGGATCAAGAGCGAGACGGAACTGGTTTGCGCCTACGACGATGCGCGAGGCGTGACGGCGGCGTTCAACCTCAATCTCGCCGACAGGATCAACCGGGAACTTGGCGGTACGATCCCTCGCGACGGCATCGCTCACCGCGCGGTCTGGAACGACGAACGTGCGCGGATCGAGATGCACATCGCCGCGACGCGCGACATCGACTTCGAGGTCTGCGGCCGCGCCTTCGCCATGGCGACCGGCGAGACGATCCACACGGAGAACAGCCACAAGTACGACCCGCGCAGCGCCGATACCCTGCTGCTGGCTGGCGGCTGGGAGCCGCTGCAGGGCTTTGGCGATGCCGATGACAAGTTCATGGTGATCCTGGCCCGCGCGATCGGCGACGAATTGACCGCGTGATGCCGCTACCGTCCCGATAGCAGCATGATCGTGCGCGCCATCACGTAGAGGGAGGAGGGCATGGAGCCGAGGTCTGCGGTTTCCTCGCCTAAGGTGTGGGCGTGCTCGCCGCCGAGGCCGAAGCTCTCGACCACGCCGGACTTGCCTGAAACCGCCGCATAGGCCGCGTCGCTGCCGCCGCCGAAAGGCTTGTCGAGGATCGTGATCGGATAGCCGAACTCGCGCCCGGCCCTGGCTGCGACCTTGGCCATTTCGCGGGCCTTGTCGGTGGGGACCATCGGCGGGCGGTTGCGACCCAGAGTAAAGCTCACACGCGTGCCCTCCACCGCCGGGGTGGCCGCGAGTTGCCGCAGGTGCGCCATCGTGGCGGTGACGTCGGCCTCGTCGATGTAACGGATGTCGGCGGTGGCTTCGGCAAGGTCGGGGATGATGTTGTGCTTCGAGCCCGACTGCGCGATCGTCCAGTTGAACTTGAACCCTTTGGCCGGATCGGAGAGGGCGGCGGTGCGGCCGATGATGTCGGCCGCCTCGACCAGTGCATTGCGGCCATCCTGCGGAGCGACGCCGGCGTGGGAGGCCTTGCCTTCCACTTTGAGGGAAAGCGTGGCGATGCCGCTGGTGGCGAGGATGCGCTGCTTGCCGCCAGGCTCGCAGGAGAGGACGTAATCGTGCTCGGCGCCCAGTTGCTCGATCAAGTGCCGCGATCCGGGGGAGCCGATCTCCTCGTCCGGATTGAACGCGATCGTGATCGTCCCGTAGTCGCCGAAGCCCAGCTTCCGCAGCATTTCCAGCGTTCCCAGCACCACGGCAATGCCGCCCTTGTCGTCGCTGACGCCGGGGCCGGTGGCGATGTCGCCCTTGATCGCGAAAGGCCATTTCGCGGCCGTGCCGGACTGGTAGACGGTGTCCATGTGAGCGAGCAGGAGGAAGCGTGGGCCGCCGCTGTTCGCACGCTTGCCGTGTAGCGTGGCGACCAGCATGTCGCCCGCGGCGGGCGGCACCGGCTTGCGCTCCACGCTGGCGCCAAGGGCGGTCAGGCGCGCGTCGAGATAGTTCGCCATCGCCTTGAGGCCGGGCGCGTCGGACGAGCCGGAATCGATCGAGACCATCTCGCCGAGCTGCCGGATCGAGGCCGGAACCTGCCGCTCCACCTCGGCTTTCAGTGCTGCTTGCGATGGGGTGGCCGCGGCGGCACCCAACGGCACCCAAAGAGCCCCTAGCGACACCAGCAGGCTACGGAGCACCCGGCTGGGGCGTTTCAGCCTGCCGGAAAACAGGGATGGGGCGGGGTGCGACATGATAGGGGCTCCTTGGATGTTCGCCGATGCGCAATTCAGGATTCACTTCGGTGTTGGGCTGTGGTTCAGGAGCGGCGCCTGCCAAACGGACAAGGGCGACGCTTCGCAGCGCCGCCCCCACAGTCCATTGGGCCGAACCCGCTGCTTACCAGTTGAAGGTCAGCGACGCACCGAAAGTGCGCGGCGCCTGGTACTGGTAGCGATACGACTGGTAGGTCGTGCTCGTCGGCAGGGCGCCGTTGGCGAGGATCAGGCGATCTTCGAGGTTGCGCACGTAGGCGGTCAGCGTCCAGTTCGCCGCGTCCGGGGTGTAGGTCACCATCAGGTCGGAACGGGTATAGCCCTTCTGCCTGTCGGTATCGAAGTTATAGATCTGGAAGTAGCTCTTCGATTCGATATGCGTCTGTGCGCGCGGCGTCAGGGTGCCGCCCAGCACGTGGAAGTCGTGCTGGTAGCCCAGGTTGATCGACCAGTCGGGCGACTGCGGCGGACGCTTGCCAGACAGCTGGTAGTTGTAGCCGACCACGGTGCTGCCGTCGCTGCCGTAGACCGGCTCGGCGCGGCCGTCGGCTTGCGCATAGCGCAGCAGCACGCCGCTGGTGCCGGTGGCGAAATCGACGTAGCGGGCATGCGAGTAGGCGATGTAGACCGAGAACTGGTCGTCCGGCGTCGGCTGCCAGATGGTGTCCAGTTCGATGCCCTTGTAGCGCGACTTGCCCGCGTTCAGGATCTGCACCGAGACACCGCCCGCCGAGTTGATGACCGACTGGCTGACCTGCTGGTTGGAGTAGTCGTACAGGTAGGCCGAGAGATTGACTTGCAGCGTATTGCCGAAGAACCGGTTCTTGGCGCCGATCTCGTAGGATTTCACGGTCTCGGGATCGTAGACGCCGAGGTCGGTGAAGCCGCCTGCCTTGTAGCCGGTGTCGAACTTGGCATAGACCATGTTCTGCGGCGTGACCTGGTAGTCCAGCCCGGCGTGGAACGTCGTCTTGCTCGACTTGGCGATCTGGTAGCCGGTGGTCGTGCTGTAGGCGCAGCTATCGGTCAGGTCGCAGCGGGTGTTGATGTAGGTGTTGTAGTTGGTCGTCAGAATGTTGGTGTGACGATCCTTCTTGTCCTTCGAGTAGCGCGCGCCCAGCGATGCCGTCAGGCCCGGCACGATCTCGTAGGAAGCCTGCCCGAACAGCGCCTTGGCCTCGGCGGTGATGTCGGGATAGGTGAAGCGCTGGATGAGGAAGTAGTCGCCATGCATGCTGTCCTGATCGGGGTAATCGGTGAACAGGCCGACGAAGTCGTTGGTCTCGCGGAAGTAGTAGGCGCCGAACTGCCACTTGAAGGGGCCGGTGGAATTCGATGACAGCCGTACTTCGTGGTTCCAGGTGCCGACGTCTTCGTACTGCTCGAACGAGATGGTCTGGCGGTTGGTGCCGGGATTGCCGCCGAAGGCATACTTGCGGCCGTATTCGAAGTGGCGATAGCCGCCCTGGTAGGTCAGCGTAGCGAAATCGAGGTCGTAGTCGATCTGCGAGCGCACGTTCCATACGGTGTAGCGCATGAAGCCGCCGTCCGGGCTGTAGAAGCTCTTGCCGTTGCCCTTGTCGGGTGCGGTCAGGATGAGGTCGCCGACGTTGAAGCCGCTGGGAACGTTGGCGGCGGTGTAGGTCTGCAGCGGGAAGCCGTTGATCACGGTGCCGACGCCGTTGTTGTGCGCGTATTCGCCGGTCAGCAGCACGTTGAGGCGAGAGGTCGGCTTCCACAGCACGTGCAGGCGTGCGGCCTTGCTGTGCTCGTCGTCGCCGTCCTTGCCCGGCGTGTCGCGGAAGCCGTTGCGGTCGCGCGTCTGGAACGAGGCGCGGATGGCGAGGTCGTCGGTAAGCGGCAGGTTCACCATGCCCTTGGTCGAGTAGAGATCGTAGTTGCCGATCTCGCCGCCGAGCTGTGCCTTGAAACCGTCGAGCGAGGGCTTGGCGGTGATCACCTGGATCGCGCCGCCGGTGGCGTTGCGGCCGAGCAGGGTGCCTTGCGGACCGCGCAGCACTTCGATGCGCTCGAGGTCGAAGAAACCGGCCTGCAGGCTGGTCGCGCGCTGGAGGTTGAAGCCGTCGATGCTGATCGAGACGGCGGGGTCGCCGATCTCGGTGACGTCACGGCTGGAGACGCCGCGCACCGCGATGATCGGTGCCGCGCCTGAATTGGTGATCGAGACCGAAGGCGCGATGCGGCTGATGTCATCGACGTTGCCGACGCTGTTGCGCTGGAGCGTCTCGGCGCTCAGCACGGTCAGCGAGAGCGGCGTCTTCTGCTCGGTGCTCGGGCGCTTCTCGGCGGTGACGACGATCTCGCTGAGGCCGCCTTCGGTGCTGGCGGCTTCCTGCGCGAAGGCAGGCAGGCTGATCGAACAGGCCGCCGCGCAAACCGCGAAGACGGACGTTCTCGACATAAAGGATCCCACGCTCATGTTCATTCCCCGATTGTCGCATCCCCCGCCTGTTCGATTGTCCGTCACCGATGGGGTGAGGCTGGTCGCGGAAGATGGATATTTTAGATTTGAAGGTTCATGGTATTTCGGTGCGACGCCCGTTGCGGGCTGCCGGTTCGCTCCTGCCTGCTTGTCTTGTGTGTCCTCGCCCTCTCGTTCGTGAGCCTCGTGCTCGTGCGGCACGATGCGGCATTGTCTGGTCGTTACGGTTTCGCGCCGGCCGCCGCGATGATGGTGGCCAGATCGACGGTCAGGCCCTTGAGGCTGGGTTCGAGCGCCACGTCGATCCATTCGTCGGGCGAATGTTCGGAGCCGCCGGTGCCGCCAGAGCCGATGGTGATCGCCGGGATGCCCAGGCTCATCGGCACGTTGGCATCGGTGGAGACCTCGATGAAGCGGCCCTCGTAACCGAATGCCTCGGCCACGCCGAAGGCGATGGCGGCGATGCCCTTCGTTTCGTCGGTATGGCCCGCAGGACGCTTGCCGATGACCTGGAAATCGACGCTGACCTTGCCGCGCGCGGTTGAGCGCGCGGCGTTCTCCTCGTCCACCGCCTTTTGCGCGATGGCACGCAGTTCGGCATCGACGCGTGCGACTTCCTCCGGTGAGATCGAGCGCATGTCGACGTCGAGGAAGACCTGCGGCGGGATCGTGTTCACCGAGGTGCCGCCGCCCACGACGCTGGCCGAGTACGTCACCTTCGGAGTGGCGGGCACCGCGATCTGGTAAAGCTCGGTCACCGTCTTCGCCAGCGACACCATCGGATTGACGATGCCGAACTTGTCGTAGCTGTGGCCACCGGGGCCGGAGAAGACGATGTGGTAGCGGTTCGAACCGACCCCGCGCGTGACGATCCCGCCCGAGCCCGAACTGTCGATGCTGATGAAGCCGGCGGCTGCCCTGGCGCGCGCGTTCGTGGAGAACAGGTGGCGCATGCCGCGCAAGTCGCCGGGGCCTTCCTCGCCGACGTTGCCGACGAACAGCACGTCGCGGTCGGTCTGTATGCCCGCCTTGTCCATCGCGCGGGCGAGCACCAGCAAGGTGGCGACGCCGCGCGAATCGTCGCCGATGCCCGGTGCCCGCAGCTTCGTGCCCTCGCGCTTCACGGTGACGTCGGTGCCCTTTGGGAAAACCGTGTCGAGGTGCGCGGCGACCACCAGCGGCGGCAGCCTGGCATCGCGGCCGGGACGCAGGCCGATGACGTTGCCGACTTCGTCGATGGAGACCGAGCGGAAGCCGCTGTCACGCATCATCTGCGCCACGAGCCTGCCGCGCTCCGCCTCGCCGAAGGGCGGGGACGGGGTCTGGGTGATCCGGATGATCTCATCGACGAAGCGCTCGTGATCGGCGCGCAGGGACTGCGCGGCGGCCTTGAAAGACGACGTCGCGATAACGCGCTCCACCACCGGCGGGGTGGCTGGCTTGGCAGGGGCAGGCGCTGCGGCGGCTGCTGCCAGAATGGCCATGGCGAAGGGCATTATCTGAATTCTCCTGATGAGCAATCAGGTCACATGATTTGTACGAAATCGCGAGAGTTTGGCGCATTGATGATCCGGGATGTTACCCGATTCGGCGTATTTTTCATGCGATTCTACTGTGTGACGATTTCTTGTATTGCAATGTGGATATCGTTTCAAGCCAAAAGTGAATTCACAAAATCCCAATTGACGTATCGGTTCCTGCGGCCGGAAAGAGGAGGGTTTCCGGCCGCAGCCGCGCCTGGGCTGATCGCGCGGAAGGGCGCGCGATCAGCGGGCGACGTGGTGCTCGACGTAGTCGATCGCGCGGCGCAGCTCGCTTTCGGAGGAGCCGCCGGCATATTCGTATTCAAGGATCAGGGGGATATTCCAGCGGTTCTCGGAGATCGTGCGCACCACGCCCGCGATCGGCGTATCGCCTTCGCCGAAGGGCATGTTCATGCCGAAGTTCGCCTTGCGGTCCTTGAGGTGGACGCTGCAGACCCGCTCGTGGTGCTTGTGCAGGAAGCCCAGGGTGTCGAACCCGGCGGCGGCGAAGTGGCCGATGTCGAAGTTCAGGCGATACCACGGCGACATCGCCAGCCCCTGCTCGAAGCTCTCGGGTGTGGCCAGCTGGTTGGGATCGCGCAAGTTCGAGTGCCCGTGCAGGCCCAGCATCGTGCGGTGCCTGGCCGCGAACGGCACGGTGCGCTTCGCCATCGACAGCGTGGTGGAAGCGGTCATCAGGTTGATGCCGAGCGCCTTCGTGACCGCGAAGCCCCACTCCACTTCGGCGTCGGTGCAATCGTCCTTGAGGCCGAAGTTGAATGCCTGGATCTCGATCCCGGCGGCGCGGAAGCGGCGGCCGATCTCGCGGAAATGGCTGACCGGGGTGGCGAGGCGCCACTGGCGGATGTCCTCGCGGTTCTGCAGCTCTTCGGCCGGGCGCGGGCCTTCGGGCGGGCGGCCGTAGAGCGAGGCTTCGGTCGGCTTGCCGCCGGTGAACGCCCAAGGCGCGTTGGCGGAAAGGGCAGGGGGCTGTACGGTCGGCTCGAACAGCTCGATCATGTCGACCTTCAGGTCGCGGCATTCGCGGATCATCTTGTCGACCATGTCGCCCGGCGTCGGCAGCAGGTCGCGCAGGCTGTAGGTCTGCACGCCGATGCGCACGCGGCCGCCAGCGGCGCGCGCGAAGGCGGGCATCGATGCGACGGCCATGCCGGTAGCGACGGCGGTCAGAAGGGAGCGGCGGCTAAGGTCCATGACAGTCTCCTGAGGTAAGCGGGAAAGGGGTTTCAGCGCTTTGGGCGCCAGAGCAGCAGGGAGGACGCCGACACCAGGCAGATCGCGCCGAGGAACAGCGCCACCGGGGTCGGGCTGCGGTAATGGGCGTATAGCGCGGTGGCGATCAGGGGCGAGAAGCCGACGATCAGCGAGGACACCTCGTGCGCCATGGCGAGACCCGAATAGCGTACGCGGGCGCTGAACATCTCGCTGTACATCGCAGGCTGCACGCCGATCATCGCCGCATGGCACACGCCGTTGCCGATGACGAAGGCCAGCACGATCAGCGTGGTCGAGCCGGACTCGAGCATCTCGAAGAAGGGATAGGCGAAGGCCAGCATCGCCAGCGCGCCGAACAGGTAGACCGGCCGCCGCCCAAAGCGGTCCGACAGTGCGCCGAACACCGGCATCATCACGCTGTCCGCCAGCATCCCGAGCGTCACCCCGAGCATCAGCGTGTCCACTTCGGCGCCCACTGCCTTGCCGTAAGCCAGCGCGAAAGTGATGAACAAGTGTGAGCCGCAAGTCTCGGCAAGGCGCGCGCCGATGCCCACGACCATCTCGCGCGGGTGCTTTCGCAGCACTTCGGCAAGCGGTGCGTGCTGCGGGCCTTCGGCCTCGGCGGCCTGGAAGTCCGGCGTTTCGGAGACGCGGAAGCGGATGAACAGGCCGACCGCGAAGATCGTGATGCTGACGAGGAACGGCACGCGCCAGCCCCAGCTCGCGAAGTCTTCCGGCGGCAGCAGCCCGGCAAGGTAGAATGCGAAAGTGGACAGCACGAAGCCGAGGCCGACGCCGCTCTGGCTAAGCGCGCCGAACATGCCCTCGCGCCCGGCCGGCGCGTTCTCGGTGATCAGCAGCACGCCGCCGCCCCACTCGCCGCCCGCCGCGATGCCCTGCGCCACGCGCAATGCGACGAGCGCGATCGGCGCCCAGATGCCGATCTGCGCATATGTCGGCAGCAGGCCGATCAGGAACGTCGCGAGGCCCATGATCGCCAGCGTCCAGAACAGCGAGGTCTTGCGCCCGTAGCGGTCGCCGACATGGCCGAACACGAGGCCCCCCAGCGGGCGTGCCGCGAAGCCCACGGCATAGCCGCCGAACGAGACCAGCGTGTTGATCAGCGGATCGCGCCCGACCGGGAAAAACAGGTCTCCAAAGACCAGCGCCGCCGCCGTCGCATAAAGGAAGAAGTCGTACCATTCGAGCGTGTTGCCCACGATCGAGGCGGCGATGGCGCGGGTCAGGGTGCGCTTGCGCTCGGCGTGTTCGGAAACTGAATTCACCGTCATGATGCTTGGACCTGCTGCGCCGGGTGGGCGATGATGGCGCCCGGCCGATCCGGGCAGGGCGAGAGGATGACGCACGACCCCGCAGCCACGCCGGGCGCGAGCAAGGCGATGATGCGGACGCCGAGCGGGCTGGCGACGGCGCCGATCCGCAGCGGCCCGCCGGCGACGAGCGCCGGATCGAGCGAGCGGTGGATCGTGCCTTCGCTGACGACTGTGCCGGTGACGGTTTCGTCGCGCACTTCCAGTGCATCGGAAAGGCAGACACGGCAGGCATCGCGCGAAGGGTACTGCGCGGCACCGCAGGTTCGGCAGAACTGGAGCGACAAGGTCATGGCAATGCCTCCAGCAGCGCCGCGCCGGTGGCGAGGCAGCGGTCGTAGGTGACCATGCCGTAGCCGCTCGCCAGCGCGATCCGCGCACCTGGCACTTGCGCACCGAGCGGCTGGCCGGTGACCTGCCGCAGCGCCTCGACCACCGGCAGGAAGCCCCCCGCCGCGCCAGCCTGTCCGCAAGAAAGCTGGCCGCCGCAGGTGTTGTGCGGGAAGTCGCCGGTCACGGTAAGGTCTCGCGCGGCGACGAAAGCGGGCGCCTCGCCCTTGGCGCAGAAGCCGAGATCCTCGATTTGCATGGCCGAGATCACAGGGTAGTCGTCGTAAGTCTGCAGGCAGTCGACGTCGCCCGGCGCTATGCCCGCCTGCGCCCACAGGGCATCGGCGTCCATCGCCCAGCCGCCGCGAATGGCGACGGGATCGGCAAAATAGGCATTGTGCCGCTCGATCGCGCCGATGATCCGCGCGCCCCTGAGGTCGAGGTCGCGCGCGCGCGCCTCGCTCATGACGAGGAAAGCCTCGGCGCCCGCACACGGCATCACGCAGTCGAACATGTGGATCGGTGCGACGATCGGCGGCGCGGCGAGGTAGCCCGCCATGTCGAGCGGCCTGCCGCCCAGCAGGGCATTGGGATTGTCCGCCGCATTGGCGCGCTGCGCCACTGCGATCCGGCCGAAGTCCTCGCGCCGCGCGCCGAAGCGGCGCATGTAGTTGTCGGTGATCAGCGCGAAGATGCCGTTCGGCCCGGCCTTGCCCTGCGGCAATACGGCTTCGTTCGAAAAGCGGCTGAAATCGCCGACGAGCTTCGCGAACGTCTGCGCATTGGCGGTGTCGGCGGCGATGCAGGCGACCACCGAGGCATCGCCGCACTGCACCGCCCGCGCCGCGCGGCGCAGCGCCATGACCCCGCTGGCGCCGCCGGTCGGCAGCCATTCGATCCAGCGCGGCGACATGTCGAAGTGCTCGGTCAGCGCCACCGTGGTATCCGAGCCCAGCGTGAAGGAGGAACAGGCGAGCCCGTCGATCGCATCCTTGGCGATGCCGCTTGCTTCGACCAGCGCGGCCAGCGCGCGGCCGAAGAACCAATGCGCCTGGCGTTCGCTGGAACGCTGGTAGGGCACCGTGACCGGACACGCCACGGCGACGCCCTGATAGGATGCAATGGGGGCCACGTCGATCAGCCTTTCTTGCGCTTGAGCGCGCGCAAGTCGAAGGCGCGGCCCTCATCGACGATGGCACGGCCGAGCTTGCGGATCTCGCCGCGCTGCAGCTTTTGCGAACTGGTGGTGGGAAGCGATTCCACGAAAGCCAGATAGCCCGGAATCTTGAAATACTGCAGCGTCTGCAGGCACGAACCGGCGATTTCCGTCGCCAGCGCCTCGTCGCCGTCGCCTTCGATCAGTGCCAGCACCTCCTCGCCGCGGATCTCGTCGGGGACCGGGGTGACGGCGCAATGCGCGACCGCCGGGTGTTGCATCAGCGCGCCCTCGACTTCGACCGAGGCGATGTTCTCGCCCGAGCGGCGCACGATGTTCTTGCTGCGATCGACGAAGAACAGGCTGCCCTGCGCATCCGCGCGCACGATGTCGCCGGTGTGGAACCAGCCGCCTTCCCATGCGGCCTCGGTGGCGGCGGGATCGTCGTGGTAGCGGGTGAAGAACCAGCGGCGCGGATCGTTGTCGCGGGCGCGCACCAGCAGTTCGCCGGGGGTGCCGACGGGAACGTCCTGCCCTTCCTCGTCGACGAGGCGCACTTCGATGTCTTCGCCCGCCTTGCCGAAGCAGCGCTGGCCGACGTGCCGCGGTTCGTGGCTGGCGGTGATCCACGCCCCCGCGCCGGTCTCGCTCATCGCCCAGGCTTCGATCAGCGGGAAGCCGTAGCGCTCCTCGAACACCGCGTGGTGGCGCGGATCGACACCGGCGCCGAAGGCGAAGCGGATCGCGTGGCCTGCCCACGCCTCGGGCGCGTCGTCGCGCTGGAGCAGGATCGCGGGCATTACGCCAAGGTAATGCACGATCGTCGCGCCGCTTTCACGCACGGTGCGCCACCAGGTCGAGGCGTGGAAGCGGTCGAGCTGGATCAGGCAGCCGCCGCTGGTCATTGCCGCCATGAACGAGCAGGCGAGAGCGTTCATGTGCGTGACCGGCAGCGGCGTCAGGATACGCTCTTCGCCCGGGCGAAAGGTGCAATAGCCGCCCAGTTGCGTGTAGTACGTGCCGATGCGGGTGAAGTAGGCGTTCGACAGCACGCAACCCTTGGGGGTGCCGGTAGTGCCCGAGGTGAAGATCATCGCCGCCTCGCTGCCGGCATCGGCCAGGCCGGGAAGGGCGGGGCGACCTGGCGGTGGCAGCGTGTCTTCCTCCGCCTCGACGACCGGCACCGTTCGTGCCGCCAGAGCGGCGAGGCGGTCTCGATGATGCGGCAGGCACACCAGCATGTCGAGCTTGGCCAGCATCAGGACTTGCGCGAGTTCGCCGTCGCTCATTCCCGAATTGATCGGCGCGATGCCGGAGCCCAGCGC
This sequence comes from Novosphingobium sp. 11B, assembly GCF_054589055.1. Lineage (NCBI taxonomy): Bacteria > Pseudomonadati > Pseudomonadota > Alphaproteobacteria > Sphingomonadales > Sphingomonadaceae > Novosphingobium > Novosphingobium sp. 11B. Next base: position 19,138 of record NZ_BAAILP010000074.1, read on the forward strand.
ATTGAGAGCAAGGAAGTGCAGGAAGAAATCGGGATGGTTGTCGAGCGCCAGCCCGACGCGGTGGCCATGGCCCAGGCCCGCCCGGGCGTAGCGGTCCCGCAGGCCAGCGACCCGCACCATTGCCTCAGCGTATGTGAACGAGACTGCGGCATTACCGGCCATTGCCTCGGCCGGAGCATGGAGGAAAGGGCGGCCGGCCCAGGTGTCCGCGCTCTGTGCGAAGGCCGCATGGAGTGTGCCGGGGCTTGTGTCGATCTGCATCGGTGCAGGTATCTGGATCATTCGTTGTCTCGCGATTCTGGCGATGTCTGGCGGCGCTATGTCGGACCATGTCGGAAGCAATTGCTTTGCAAGCATTGCTAAATGGAATTCATTTCATACTTAAAATTAGTAGGCAAACGGCCTTGGCTTTAATGCGGTCATCCCATGAAGGCGCGACCTTGCGTGGATTCTATGCTCGTCGCGGCGATGAATGCCTCGCGTGCGCGTACCACGAACTGCAGCGTCGCATCCTGTACCAGCAGAGCGTCCTTGCGATCGAATCCTTCGAGCATCCGGGTCAGCAGGTCGAGTACGACGTGCTGCGTTGCGGCGTCGAAGATCGTTGCCCGGCGAACGATCTGGACATGGTCGACGAAGCGGCTGATCGAGGTGGCAAGCCTGCGGTTGGGAACCGCGTCGAGCCAGATCTGCCGGAACCGGTCATTCGCGATCATCATGTTGCCGAGCCTGACTTCCGCGACGGCGCGCCGCGCTTCGGCGAGCGCCTCGCGCAAGGCGGCAAGGGCTTCGGGGGCGAGCGTGCGGCAGGCTGAAGCTGCGGCGCGGGGTTCCAGCAGCATGCGCACCTCGAAGATCTCCTCGATATCCTCGTAAGTCAGCCGCGGCAGCACGAAGCCGCGCGTGGTTCCCACCAGGTAGCCTTCGTGGACGAGGCGCAGCAGGGCTTGCCGCACGGGCATGCGCGACAGGTTGAATTCGGCCGCGAGCTTGGAATCGACGATTCTTTCTTCGGGCTCGATCGCACCGCTTTTGATCCGTGCCAGCACGGTGGTGTATACTTCTGAATCCGCGCTATTCAGCAGTGTGCCGGTTTGTGCGGGTGCTTCCTGTTTCATCTTCGTCGTATTCTCCACAACGAGATTCAGAATACACTTTTGAAGTCTCGTGGCAAGGCCTGGTTGTCATGGATGCGGGGCGTGCGAAAACGGTAGCGGCTTCAGGAAGTGGAAGAGATACCGTTTTTTCGTGAACCTGCGCGTTCATCCTCGGTCCATCCCATTATCCCGGCATCGGGATAAAGATCCGGGCAGCGCCGGACGTCAGTTACGTTCGTATAGCGCTTGCGATGGTGCTGGCGGGGCAAAGCAGCTTGCGCCAGCAATTCAGCCATGATTGGGAAACTATCCCGCAGCGTCTTTTTTCTTGGATGCAAGCGATTGGATTCCCGTCTGTAATTTTTGATTGCCAGCGGGGCACCACATTGGTCGCCAGATTGACACCTCCGACATTTGCTTCGACGAGCGCCCCGCAAATGCGAGTCAGTCGCATTACCAATACGGGGGTTTCAACATGTCCGCAGCAGTCCATCGCCGATCCAGCCAGCGTGCCCGCCATTTGGCGCAGGCCAGTCTCGCCATCGTTTCATGTCTTATCGCTCAGGCCGCCCATGCCGACGAGGCGGGCGCCGAGGCCGGATCGCCGATCGTCGTCACCGCCGCCGGTTATGCGCAGGACATCGTCGAGGCTCCGGCCAGCATCACGGTGATCGACCGGGCTGACCTGCAGGACAAGCGCTTCGGCAGCCTGGCGGAAGCGCTGCAGGACGTTCCCGGCGTCGATGTCGGCGGCGAGGCGGGCAAGACCGGCGGCCTCAACATCTCCATCCGCGGCATGCCCAGCGACTATACGCTGGTGCTGATCGACGGCCGCCGCCAGAACGCGCCGGGCGGCGTGACGCCCAACGGTTTCGGCGAGACGTCCACCAGCTTCCTGCCGCCCTATTCCGCGATCGACCGGATCGAAGTGGTGCGCGGGCCGATGTCCACGCTCTACGGGTCGGACGCGATGGGCGGCGTCGTCAACATCATCACCCGCAAGGTCGGCAACCGCTGGGTCGGCACCGCCACCGCCGAGACGACGATCCAGGAGGACGAGCGCTTCGGCAACATCCAGTCGATCAACGGCTTCGCGCAAGGGCCGGTGGTCAAGGACCTGGTCGGCCTGACCCTGCGCGGCAGCGTGTTCCACCGCGAGGGATCGAGCATCGAGATTCCCGGTGATCCGGCACTGACGCTGGGCCGCAACCCGGTGCGCTCGGACATCTACACGTACGGCGGCCGTCTGAGCTTCACGCCGCACGCCAACCACGATCTGTGGGTGGAATTCGACCGCAACGAGCAGACTTACGACAACACCGAAGGCCAGCTCGGCACGCTGGGTTCGGGCGGCTATGCGCCAAGGCAGCAGTTCAACCGCACCAATTACGTCGTTGCGCATAGCTGGCGCATGGGCGACTTCGGCCAGCTCGACACCACCCTGACCCGCAACGACACCGAGACGATCGGCCGCCTGATCCCCAACGGGACCCCCGGCGCCACCCCGGGCAGCGCCCGCAACCTCGAGGCGCGCAACGACATCATCGACAGCCGCTTCGCCGGACGCGCCGGACCGCTCGCCTTCACCGTCGGCGGCCAGTACTGGAAGGCCCGGATGATCGACGGCGTCGCGCCCGCACCGTTCAAGTTCACCCAGTGGGCGGGCTTTGCCGAGGCGACCCTCACCGTCGTCGATGGCTTCAACGTGACTGGCGGCGTGCGTTATGACGATCACTCGACATTCGGGAACAAGTGGTCGCCGCGCGCTTACGCGGTGTGGAACGTCACCGATGCGCTGACCGTCAAAGGCGGCGTCAGCCGGGGCTTCAAGACCCCGCGCGTCGAGCAGATCGCCAGCGGCATCATCGGCTTCGGCAGCCAGGGCCGCGTGCCGCTGATCGGCACGCCGGGCCTGACGCCGGAGACGAGCACGACTTACGAAGCAGGCATCTACTTCGACGACAAGGGCTTCTTCAGCGGCAACGTCACGCTGTTCAATAACGACTTCGACGACAAGATCGCCACCGGGCCGGGCATTCCCAACTGTACTTTCTCGACCAACCTGAACCGTCCGGGCTGTCTCGACGTCGGCAACTTCCCGAATGTCGATCTTTTCAGCCAGTCGATCAACATCGACAAGGCCCGCACCCGCGGCGTCGAAGTGGCGAGCCGCTTCGCGTTCACGCAGGCGGTCTCGCTCACGGTGAACTACACCTACACCGAGACCGAGCAGCTCAGCGGTTCGGAAAAGGGCCTGCCGCTGGTCGGCATGCCCAAGCACATGCTCAACGGCAACTTGCGCTGGAAGGTGAGCGACGTGGCCAGCCTCTGGGCGCGGGGTGAGATCCGTTCCAGCCGTTATCGCGGCAGCAATGCGCAGCAGGCGGCGGTGGGCGACTTCCGCAGCTACGAGGTGTTCCACCTTGGCGGCTCGTACCAGATCGCGCCCGCATTCCGCCTCGCCGCCACGGTCTATAACGTGCTGAACACCGACTATGCGGTCTACGTGCCGTATGACAGCGGCACCGCCACGGCCTTTACACCCGCTTATTCGATCAACCAGGAGGGGCGCAGGTTGTGGCTTTCCGCGACCGTGGATTTCTGATCCTGCGGATCCGTTCGTAAAGCGCCCGAGCCGTGTCGCCGACATGGCTCGGGCGCTTACGCGCCGGGACGTTCCGGCTGTGAAGCCGGTCAGGCACGCCCGGCAGGTCCGACAAATCGCATGCCTTTCGCCGTGATCCATCTGGATTTCTCGCGGGCTTGCAGGCAAGCCTTCCGCCCGGCGACCAGCATCATTGCTCGTTGAAAAAGAGAGCGGAATGAAACATGCGAAAGCGGGCGATCCGGCCCAGCCCGGAGCGGACACTGCCGCCAGGCGCTACGGCAAGGGTTCGGCGATGCGGGAGAAGATTCTCGCGGATACCGTGCGGCGCTACTGCTCGGATGCCGCGGCGCCGGTCAGCCTTCGCGCCTTGAGCCGCGAGCTTGGCATCGAAGCGGCGCATGTCCTCTATTACTTCGGAACGTTCGAGCACCTGCTCGAATGCGTGCTCAACCGGTGGGACGAGGAGGCGGCCGGCATCGCTGTACCCGGCGATGGCGCGCTGGCGGTTCTGAGCCGCTATGTCGCCTCGGTCCGCCGCAACCTGACCGCGCCAGGGGTCGTACGCCTTTATTTCCAGTTCGCTTCCGACGCTCTGGAGCCGGGGCACCCGGCCCATGCCTACTTCACGGCGCGGTTCGAGGGCATCCGGCGCGAACTGTGCGATGCGCTCAAGCGAGGGCAGCAGGCAGGTGTCATCGCGCCGCACGTCGATGCCGACTATGCTGCGCAGTCGCTGATCGCCCTGTCGGACGGATTGCAGTTTCAGGCGCTGCTCGGCGGAGCTGTGGATGCCGCAGAGCACCTTGATCGGGCCGTGAGGCAACTTCTCGTGCGACCCGGCCACGATCAGTCGGCTGCGGCCGAAATTCATTGAACGAAACTGTGACCGGCTGTCGCCGCGATGACAAAATTGTGCCGAGGTTTTAAATTTTTAACACTGCATAAAATTAATGACAGGGCGACCGATGGGCTTGTTTCACTAGGGTGCACCCGTCTTTAGGTCTATTTATAGTATTCCGTAAATTCCAGTTTGTTGAAAAATTCTTCTTAGTTTTTTGCGATAATCGATAATATCTTTGGGATTTTTACAAAAGTATGATTTTGTAAAAATCGTTCCGAAATATATCCGCCAGACGAATACGCGCCTCAAGGGACTGCTAATTTATTTATCACTGACGCAGTTTATTTCCATCACGGAATCGGACGGGTGCGTCATGTCGCGGCGAAGCATATTATCGTTTTGTATGGTGCCCATACTGGTGGGCATTTCGGTGCCTTCGCCGGAAGCCGCTACTGTGCCCGCCAGCCTCCGCGTGGATGGCGGCGCCATCGCCCAGGCACCGGCCCGTGCCGATGGTGTCCGGGTCTACAAGGGCATCCCTTATGCCGCCGCGCCCATCGGCGAACGGCGATGGGAGCCTCCCGCTGCGGTTGTCCCATGGCAGGGCGTGCGCAGCACCGATACGTTCGGCGCCGACTGCATGCAGGCGGTGAACGAGAACAGCCCGGCCGAGCGGCCGCGCTCCGAAGACTGTCTTTTCCTCAATGTCTGGGCGCCGGCCAAATCGGGGCGCCACCCGGTATTCGTGTGGATCCATGGTGGCGGATCGCGGGTCGGGTCCGGGGCACAACCGACGTTCGATGGCTCCGCCTTCGCGCGCAAGGGGATCGTCGTGGTGACGATCAACTACCGCCTCGGGCCGCTGGGCTTCCTGTCCACTCCGGAACTGAGCGCGCGGAGTGGCTACGATGCCTCGGGCAACTACGGCTTCATGGACGTGATCGCTGCGCTCGGGTGGGTCCGGCGCAACATCGGCCGCTTCGGCGGCGAGCCGGGCCGGGTCACCATCGGCGGGGAGTCCTCGGGTTCGGTGGCCACCAGCGTCATGATGGCTTCGCCGCTTGCGAAGGGGCTGTTCGTGCAGGCAATCGGCGAAAGCGGCTCATCGCTGCGCCGCGCGGAGCCCGCCAGCATGGGCGCCACGACCCTGGCGTTCGAGGAAAAGCGCGGCACCGCGCTGATGCAGGACTTGGGGGCGAGCGATCTCGCCGCGCTGCGCCGGGTACCTGCCGAGCGCGTCCTTGCCAGCGCCGCAAGGCTCGCCAACGGCCAGTTCTACAATCTGCCGGTGGTCGACGGGCACCTGCTGCCCGATGCCCCCTGGCGCATCTTCGCCTCGGGAAAATTCAACGACGTGCCGCTGCTGGCGGGCTGGAACGCGGACGAAGGTTCGCTGACGCTGCTTGGTCCGAAGCGCAGCTTCGCGCAGATGCTGCAGGCGACCTACGGCGCCGGGGCGGGCGCAGTCGCACGCCTCTATCCGCATGCACCCGGCGACGACCAGGCAGCTCTGGTCGCGGCAGCAGGGCATCACAACATCGCCTACCCAACCTGGCTCTGGGCTTATGCCGCGGCGCGTTTCGGTCGCAGCCCGGTCTACCTTTACGAGTTCGACCACGCACCGCCCGTGCCGGAGGGAACCTTCGGCACCGGTTTTGACGTGCGCCTTGCCGGAGCATACCACGGTGCCGAGATACCCTATGTGTTCGATACGCTCGAGGCGCAGCAGGGTTGGCGCATCGCCGAGGCCGATCGCGCCGTCGCGCGGCAGATGAATGCCTGGTGGGCGGCGTTCATAAGCACGGGCGCTCCGGGCGGCGAAGGGGCGGCACACTGGCCGCGCTATGTCCCCGGGGAGGCGGCGAGGCGCATGCAGGTTACCGAGCATCCATTGGCTGTGCCAGACCCGGACCGGACGCGGTTCGACGGGCTGATGAAGGTTCACGCGGCGATCGATCCGCCGCTGCCGGGGCCGCCCGCGCCGCGCCGCTGATTACTGAATAACACAAGCAGAAACCAACGTTGCGAGCACCTCTTCGGGGGAGGGTGGCGCTCGTCCATGACAAATCCAGAGTGAGGACAACGACCATGAAGTTGAGGGATTTCATCAAGCACGACGCTGCGCGGGTATCGATCGTCGCATTGACGGTTTCGGGGGCCATCGCGGGGTCGGCGCCCGCGTTCGCGCAGGAAGCAGCGAGTCCGCCCGCGCAGCAGGAACCCGCGAGCGGCGAGATCTTCGTCACCGCGCGCAAGAGCGCCGAGAGCATTCTCGAGACGCCGATCGCGGTCTCCGCGTTGACCGGCGAGGACATCCGCGCACGCGGCATCGTCTCGGTGCAGGACATCGCCGCCTATACACCGGGCATGAAGGTCGTGAACAACGGCGCGGGCCGCAACGACCGTTCGTTCCAGCAGATCATCATCCGCGGCTTCACCCCGCCCAATGCCGTCGCCCAGACCGCCTCGGTGTTCATCGACGGCGTGCCGGTCAGTTCGGCCACGGCGATCAACAACATCACCAATCCCGAGCGCGTCGAAGTGCTCAAGGGACCGCAGGCCGCCTACTTCGGTCGCCAGACGTTCGCCGGCGCGGTCAACGTCGTGAGCAAGGCACCCAGCGACCACTGGACCGGCACCGTCGATGCGATGATCGGCACGCGCAACAGCTACGACGTCATGGGCGAAGTGAGCGGCCCACTGGTCGATGACCTGCTCGGCATCCGCGCCACCGTGCGCAAGTACGCCAAGGACGGTTCCTACGAGAACGCCGGGGTCCCGGGACAGACGCTGGGCGACCAGAAGACCCGCACCGGCACCCTGGCCCTCACTTTCACGCCCGCCTCGAACCTGACGGTCAAGGGCTTCGGCATGATCACCTACAACGACGACGGCCCCAGCGCGCAGGGTCTGATCGGCGCATACCAGGCGACCGACGACAATGGCCGGGTGATCGTGCAGGACCAGTCGAACTGCAGCTTCAACGTCACCAATTCCAGCGGGGTCACCCGCACCAACCGCTATATCTGCGGCACGGCGCCCAAGCTGGTGAACTCGCCCTCGGCGAACACCACCAACGACGCCTTCATCAAGAATTTTCTCGCCAATCCGAAAGGCCGTCTGATCTCGCCGGAAGACGGCGTGCAGGGCTATGGTCTGCGCAGCCGCTTCTACCACCTGCATGCCTCGGTGGACTGGGAAGTGGCCGACGGTGTGACGCTCAGCTCGCTGACCGGCATGAACAAGGAGCGCAACAGCGAACTGGCCGACCTGGACAACTACTACAGCGTCGGACAGGCCAACATCTTCGGCTCGGCCGGATCGCGCAGCTACTTCGATTTCCCGTTCCTGGTGGAGCGCAGGCAGAGCGACTGGTCGCAGGAATTCCGGGCGCGCTACGACACCGACCGCTTCAAGGGCACCGTCGGCGTCAGCTACCTCGACGCGCGCTACCAGAACGCCAATGGCGGCGGCAACAACGCGCTGGGCATCTCCACCTTCTCGGCCGTCTTCGGACAGTCGCGCAACCAGACCCTGGGCGCATTCTTCGGCCTCAGCTACGACCTGACCAACAAGCTGACCATCAGCGTCGACGGGCGCTACCAGATCGACAAGCTCTATGCCTATGCTCCGCCGGGCGGCCTGACCGTCACGACCGACGCTTTCGCCCCCGCCGGCTTCTATGCCGAGGGCCAGACTCTGGCCCATAAGAACTACCGCAATTTCATCCCGCGCGGCATCGTCCAGTATCAGTTCGATCCCGACACGATGTTCTACGCCTCCTACGCCAAGGGCATCAATCCGGCGGGCTTCAACACCCAGTTCCTGACCGGCACGCCGTCGGTCCAGCAGACGGCGGTGGCATCGGGCCTTGCCATCGAAGTCGATCCGGAGAAGCTGGACAACTACGAGATCGGGCTGAAGGGGCGCCTGCTGGGCAACAGCGTGCGCTACACGCTGGCGGCCTACAGGGCGATCTGGAAGAACCAGATCAACTCGGCGGACGTGGTGTTCTTCGATGCGCAGACCAACACGCCGCAGGTGATCACCGCATTGCGTAACGCGGGCAAGGTCATCATGACCGGGTTCGAGGCTGAAGTCTTCGCCGACGTGACCGACAACCTGTCCATCACCGCCAGCGGCGCGATCAACGCCAGTTCGATCCGCAGCCTGACCGCGCCGTCTTCGACTGCGCTGACCGGCATTACCGACTTCCGGGGCAACGAGAACCCGCTGACCTCGAAGTATTCGGCGGCGGTCAGCGTCAGCTACAGCCATCCGATCCCCGTGGCGGACGGTGCCAAGGCGTTTATTCGCGGTGACCTCAGCTACAAGTCGGGCGTTTACTCGGATGCGTCGAACGTGCTCAAGTCGCCCGACCTGACCCTGGTGAACATGCGCACGGGCATCGAGACCGGCAAGGTCAACGTCGAGGTCTTCGTGAACAACGTGTTCAATACGCACGCCTATACCAGCGTTGCGTTGGGCACTCTGTTCACCAACGACTTCCGCTATACCGGCACCAACACGGCCGCGATCGTCGGCCTGCCGGACCTGCGCACGGCTGGCCTGCGTATCCGCTACAGCTACTGAAAATGACGTCGGCGTCAGGCCCTCCCTGACGTCGGCGCCATGGTGGAGGCTGCCGTTGCCGGTGCGGCCTCCACCACCTTTTGTCGCCGGCCTTTGTTGTCGGGGCATCATCGATGGCGGGTGTGGAAGGATGGTGTTAGAGGCCGCCGCCCCATCAAAGCAGGAATTCAATTCGATGATTCAGCCCGGCGCGACGTTCAAGGACAATCTGCAGAAGCTCCCGCCGATCGATGGGCTGGAGCGCATCGACCTTGTCGCGGTCGATGGAACGGTGGTTGCCAGCATCGAGAACCAGCCCGGCAAGCAGGGGTCGCTCGCCGTGTATCAGCACCTGAAGCAGTGCTTCCCCGCCCTTGACGCCGCAGCGGCCGAGCATGGCCTGGGCGTGTTTGCCGAGCACACGGCCGATGCCCGCAACCGTCCTGGCGCCCATCCCAATATCGACCGCCTGCTGGACATTGCCGCCGGTGGCAGCCCGCTCTCCATCGAGATCATTCCCCAGTCGTAAGGCTGAGGGCGTTTGGGCGAACGGCCATGGTGGCCGCCGAAATGCCTGAAATACGGCTGTGAACATGGGGTGGCAGCTCGGAGGAGCTGCTGCCCCATGTTCGCGTAATATCATGCGATCACACCCGAATTCGGGAGTTCTGACTGGAACAGCGTTGCGCTCATCGCAACGAACCTCACGGATTGGCTGCATTGAAGGGCAACCGCGCTCGTGTGACGTTTCTGTCATCCGGCGATGCGGGGACACTTGCTGTCGCGCCGGTTAAAGCACAATCGGGTTGAAAGGGGTTCCATGAAGATCGAGAAGAACGCAGCGCTGAGGCTTTTCGTAACCGGCATGATGGCCGGCACCGCGCTGTGCGCCGTGCCTGCACTCGCGCAGGACGCGGCGACGGCCGCTGAGGGCACCGGCGGCGACATCGTCGTCACCGCTTCCAAGCGTACGTCCTCGACCGTTCAGGATACCCCGATCGCCGTGCAGGCGCTGGGCGGCGACGCGCTGAAAGACAAGGGTGCGGTCGATTTCGCGGACTTCTACCACGCGATTCCGGCCCTGTCGGTTCAGGACGAAGGCCCCGGCGACAAGCGCTACGTCATTCGCGGCGTCAACTCGGCCGGTGCCAGCACCGTGGGCATGTACCTCGACGAAACCGTGATCACCGGCGAGAACGCGCAGGACGGCGGCGGCCAGGCCCCCGACATCAAGCTGTTCGACATCGACCGCGTCGAAGTGCTCAAGGGCCCGCAGGGCACCACCTTCGGCGCCAGCTCGATGGCGGGCACGATCCGCTACATCACCAAGAAGGCCGATCCCGACGGCGGCGTGAACGGCTACGTCCAGTCGGCCCTGCGCGCCACCAAGGGCGCATCGCTGGGCATGCAGACCGACGGTGCCGTCAACCTGCCGGTCATCCCCGGCGTCCTCGCCGTGCGCGCATCGGGCTTCTATGCCGACCTGCCGGGCTGGATCGACAACCGCTTCGAGAAGGGCGCCAACGCCGAAAAGAGCAAGGCCGGTCGCCTGACCGCCCGCCTGCAGGCAACGCCCGACCTGACCGTCGACCTCACCGCGATGTACCAGGACGTCCAGCAGGACGCGAAGAACTTCTACAACAAGCTGGATTACGACGGCAACGCGCTGCCCTCGAACTATCAGGCCGACGAAGTGCGCGCGCCTTACAGCGACAAGAGCGAAATCTACAACGCGACCGTCAACTACAAGCAGCCCTTCGGTACGTTCACCGGCACCGTCTCGCGCTTCGTGCGTGACACCAGCTTCGTGCGCGATGCCTCGCTGGCGGCGCAGGCGTTCCTTGGCCTGCCGCACGACACTACCGGCCGCAGCGCTCTGAAGCAGGACAAGCACCGCCGGGTGGACAGCGGCGAACTGCGCTTCGCGTCCGACTTCGACGGTCCGTTCCAGATCCTCGTCGGCGGCTTCTTCCAGAACGAGAACCGCTTCTTCAACAGCTCGTGGCCCAAGGCCGACGTGAACGGCAACCTGCCTGCCGATGCCGACATGCTGCTCGACCGCACCGTCGACACCCGCATCAAGGAACGCGCGCTATTCGGCGAACTCAGCTACGAGATCGTGCCGGACCTGACCTTCACCGCAGGCGGCCGCCTGTTCGACTTCAAGCTTGAGCAGCAGTCGGTCGCCAACGTCGCGTTCGGCGGCGGCACCGGCGCGGGCGCTGGCCCTAAGCTGCACACCAAGGACAACGGCCTGATCGGCCGCTTCAACCTGGCGTACAAGCTGAGCGATCAGGTCAACACGTACGTGCAAGTCGCGCAGGGCTACCGCTCGGGCGGCACCAACGACCAGACCGCCGCCGCCATCGCCAATGTCGTCATCCCCGACGGCTACGGCTCGGACTCGCTGTGGTCCTACGAGTGGGGCGTGAAGACCACGCTGCTTGATCGCAAACTGTTCCTGAACGGCGCAGTCTATTACATCGACTGGTCGGATATCCAGGTCTCGCAGCAGGCGACCGACGGCACCGTGTCGTTCGGCTACACCGGCAATGGCGGCAAGGCCGAGGTCAAGGGCATCGAAATGACGCTCGATGCGCGTCCGGTCCCGGGCCTGCAGATCAACCTGTCGGGCAACTACAACACCGCCAAGCTGGCGCAGGACAACCCCGTCGCGGGCACTGGCAACAAGGGCGACCGCATCCCCTACGTGCCGGAATTCACCGGCGCGGGCAGCGTCAACTACACGACGTTCGTGGACGCACTGGGCGTCGACGCTTCCTTCGGCGCGGACGTGAGCTATCAGGGTTCGATGGCCACCAAGTTCAACCCGGCCATCGACAACTACCAGCCGCTCGACTCCTACTGGCTCGTCGGCATGCACGCCGGCATCAGCAAGGGTCCGTGGCAGGTGAACCTTAACGTCACCAACCTGTTCAACGACCAGACGACGATCAACTACAACGAGATCGTTCCGGGCGTGTACCCGCTGGGCTACTACATGAACCGTCCGCGTACGGTCAGCCTGTCGGGAATGGTGAAGTTCTGATCATGACTGCTGCTTCCAAGTTCGTCCTCGGGTCGCACCAGGTGGCAAACGCATCCCGGAGAGCCTTGCTCTCCGGGATCGCGTTTTGCGCCGTGGCGACCGGTCCCGCTTTCGCGGCCCCGGCTGACAAGCCGTGGCTGGACGCCGCCCGCACGCCCGAACAGCGCGCCGAGCTGGTGGTCGCGGCGATGACGGACGACGAGAAGCTGAAGCTCCTTCAGGGCGATACCGAGCTTGATGCCAACGGCACCGGCGTCAACGCCTGCGTCGGCCACATCAGCGGCATCGCCCGCCTCGGCCTGCCGCGCCTGTGCATGGGCGACGGCCCGGCGGGCGTCGGCAACGGCATGAAGGGCGTGACGCAGTTCCCCGCACCCGTCATGGGCGCGGCGACCTTCGACCGCGATCTGATGACCGCCTACGGCAAGGCGCTGGGCGCGGAGCACGCGGGCAAGGGGCGCAACGTGGTGCTCGCCCCCACCATCAACATCATCCGCACCCCCAAGTGGGGCCGCCTCGCTGAGACGCTGAGCGAAGACCCCTACCTGACCGCGCAGCTGGGCACCGCGATCACCGGCGGCATCCAGTCGCTCGGCCTCATCGCCACCCCCAAGCACTTCGCGGCGAACAATCAGGAATGGCTGCGTCTGGGCGACGGTCCCGCCTACGAGGCGGTGGACGCGATCGTGCCCGAACGCGCGCTGCGCGAGATCTACTACCCCGGCTTCGAGGCGGTGGTGAAGCAGGGCAAGGCCGGCTCGATCATGTGCGCGTACAACCGCGTCAACGGGCACTACGCCTGCGAGAACCCCGGCACGCTGGGCAATCTCAAGCGCTGGGGCTTCGACGGGTTCGTCGTTGCCGACTGGTACTTCGCCCACCGCTCCACCGCGCCCTCGGTGAAGGCGGGGCTGGACATTTCCATGCCCGGCGGCGTCAGCCCCTTCGGGTTCGCCGAGTTCTACGGCGTCAAGGAACTGAAAGCCGCCCGCGCGAGAGGCGCCATCACACAAGCTGACATCGACGGCATGGTGAAGCGCATCGTCACCCCGATGTTCCGCCTCGGGCTCGTCGATCATCCCATCGCGGCGGCCGACGCCAATGCCAACGTGCGCGATCCGGCGCACCTCGTCCTGTCGGAAAAGATCGCCGAGGAAGGCACCGTCCTCCTGCGCAACGAGCGCGGCGTTCTGCCCCTGAAGGCCAAGACGATCGCCGTGATCGGCGACGATGCGGGCGCGAACGTCCAGACGTCCGAACGCTACGGCGGCTTCGTGAAGACCGAGGACGTCGGCACGCTCAAGGCCCCGGTCGATGCGATCAAGGCCGTACTGGGCGACAAGGCAAGCGTGACTTACGCACGCGGGACTCTCGGCATCGCGCCGCTGCCCGCCATGCCCTCCTCGGCCTTCGAGGATCTGACGGCGCGCTATTACGCCTCGCCCGACTGGAAGGGCGAGCCGCTCGTTACCCGCAAGGAAGCGTCGATCGACTACGCCGAGGCTGGTCCCAAGGCGGGCGTGCAGGGCTTGCCCTCGCTGTGGTCGGCGCGCTGGACGGCGGGCTTCGTGCCGCCGAAGACCGGCACCTACCGCTTCTCGCTCAACGGCGGCGGCGAGATCGCGCTGTTGATCGACGGCAAGCGCGTGGCCTACGTGCCCAAGCAGAGCTTCCGCCTCGCCACGCACGGCACCGTCTGGCTGGAAGCGGGCAAGCGCGTGGCGTTGCAGCTTGATTATTCCAACGCGCCGACGCTCTCGGCCAACGAACTGCGCCTCGGCTGGCAGGCTCCGGATGCGACGCTGATCGACGAGGCCGTCGCCGCCGCGAAGAAGGCGGAAGTGGCGGTGGTCTTCGTCGCCGATCACGTTTCCGAAGGCGCGGATCGCACCGACCTCAAGCTCCCCGGCGATCAGGACGCGCTGGTCGAGGCCGTCGCGGCGGCCAACCCCAACACCGTCGTCGTGCTCCACACCGTCGGCCCGGTGCTGATGCCGTGGCGCGACAAGGTCGCGGGCATCCTCGCCGCCTGGTATCCGGGAGAGCAGGCGGCGGACTCCATCGCGGCGCTGCTGACCGGCAAGGCCAACCCCTCGGGCAAGCTGCCCGTTACCTTCCCGGCGGACGAGGTCAACGGCCCCGCCGACCAGCCCGCCCGCTACCCCGGCATCGGCACCACCGCGCGCTATGATGAGGGCATTCTCGTTGGCTACCGCTGGTACGACGCCAAGGGCATCGCGCCGCTCTATCCCTTCGGTCACGGCCTGTCCTACACCAGCTTCGCCTACAGCGGCCTGAAGCTGGCGAAGTCGGGAGATGGTTGGTCGGTGCACGCCACGGTGCGCAACACCGGCAAGGTCGCGGGCGACGAAGTGGCGCAGCTCTACGTCTCGCTGCCCGCTGTCGCGAACGAGCCGCCGCGCCAGCTCAAGGGCTTCGCGCGCGTCTCGCTGCAGCCGGGCAAGTCGGCCACGGTCGAATTCCCGCTGGACCGCCGCGCTCTGTCCTACTGGGACGAGACTGCGCACGACTGGCAACTGGCCGAGGGCAGCTACCACGTCCAGATCGGTTCCAGCTCGCGCGATCTGCCGCTGGGCAAGGACTTCGATCCGGCGCGGTGACCTGCTAGGGACTGGCTTCGTCATTGCGAGCGAAGCGAAGCAATCCAGAAGCGGCCCGGCGCTGCCCTGGATTGCCGCGCCCCTTTGGGGCTCGCAATGACGAGCGGTGTGCGAGTCCCAAAGGAGTTCGATTTGTCCGAAGCCGGAATGCGATACCTGCTGGAAGCGCTCAGCGCCGGATCGATGCGCGCGGCGGGGGATCGGCTCAATGTCGCGCCGTCCTCGATCAGCCGCCAGATCGCGCAGCTGGAGAGCCAGTACGGCCTCGCCCTGATCGAGAAGGGCCGGCGCGGCGTGCGGCTGACCCATGCGGGCGAGATCGTCATCGCTCACTACCGCAACCAGTTGGCCGACCGCGAGGCGCTGCGCGCCAAGCTGGAGGAACTGCGCTCCGTCCGCACGGGGCAGGTGACGGCAGCGATCGGCGACGGCTTCGCGGGCCAGAGCTTCACCTCGATCGTCAGCCAGTTCTCGCAGGCGAACCCGCTGATCCGGCTGGAGATACTCACCGGCTCCACCACCGAGATCCTGCGCATGATCGCGGACGACGAGGCGCATTTCGGCCTCGTCTTCTCGACCCCGAACGACATGAAGATCCACGTCCGCTCGGTGATCGCGCAGCCGCTGATGGCGATCATGCTCCCTGACAACCCGCTGGCCGCACAGCCGAGCGTCACCATCGCGCAGCTGGCGCAAGTGCCGCTGGTGCTGCCGCCCGCGCATTTCCGCATCCGCCAGATCCTGAGCGCGGCGGAGGCCAATTCGAAGACCTATTTCCAGCCCGCGATCACCTCCAACTCGATCCACGTCATGCAGGACATGGTGCGCGCCGGGATCGCCGTTGCCATCCTGCCGCAGATTTCCGTATGGTCCGAACTGACCGAGGGCGCGATGGTCAGCGTGCCGATTGCCGACGACAGCATCGAGGAAACCACCACCAGCCTCGTCCTGCGCTCCGGCCGCCAGCTGGAAGGCGCCCCGCTGCGTCTGCTCAAACGTATCGAGGCGCAACTGCGGCAGTGGAACCGGCCGGTGGGGCGGGAACGGTGATGTCAGGTTACCTTGGGATCGTCATTGCGAGCGCAGCGAAGCAATCCAGGGCAGTATGAGGTCGCCCTGGATTGCTTCGCTGCGCT
>NZ_BAAILP010000075.1:0-2183 GCF_054589055.1 Novosphingobium sp. 11B
CCGGGACCGCTGGCCGTGAACAGCCTACTCATCGGCGCGCCCGGCAATGTCCCGCCCCAAGTTTTGCCAGCGGTCCCGGATCAAGTCCGGGACGACGACCTGCCGCGCACCGCCGCCGTCCTCCACGCCATCGCCGCCGACCTCGCCCCGCGCGTGGACGCCTGCGGCCCCGCTGAAAGCGCCGCCCTGCTCGCAGGGCTCGACGGCCGCTTCGTCCTGCCCGGACCCTCTGGCGCCCCCACGCGCGGCCGCCCGGACGTGCTGCCCACCGGGCGCAACTTCTACTCGGTCGATACCCGCGCGGTGCCCACCGCCGTCGCCTGGGATCTCGGCCAGCGCTCCGCAGAGCTGCTGGTGGAGGACTACCTCCAGCGCGAGGGCGAGTATCCGCGCGCCATCGCGCTCTCCGCATGGGGCACCGCCAACATGCGCACCGGCGGCGACGACATCGCGCAGGCCCTCGCGCTGATGGGCGTGCGCCCGCGCTGGGAGTGGACCTCGGGCCGCGTCACCGGGTTCGAGATGATGACGCTCGCCGAACTGGGCCGCCCGCGCGTGGACGTGACCTTGCGCGTCTCCGGCTTCTTCCGCGACGCCTTCCCCGAGCAGATGGACCTCATCGACAGCGCCGCCCGCGCCGTCATGGCGCTGGAGGAAAGCGCCGAGGACAACCCCGCCGCCGCCCGCCACCGCGCCGAAACCGCGATGCTCGCCGCTGAAGGGCAGGACGAAACCGTCGCCGCCCGCCGCGCCGGAGCCCGCGTGTTCGGCTCGAAACCGGGGGCCTACGGCGCCGGTCTGCAGGCGATGATCGACGAGAAGCTGTGGCATGACCGCGCCGACCTCGCGAACGTCTACCTCGACTGGGGCAGCTATGCCTATGGAGCCGGGATCGAGGGCGATGCCGAACGCGATCTCTACGCCGCGCGGCTGACCCAGGCCGACGCGGTGGTCCAGAACCAGGACAACCGCGAGCACGACCTGCTCGACAGCGACGATTACTACCAGTTCGAGGGCGGCATCGCCGCTGCGGTCGAGCACCTGAAGGGCCGCGCGCCGGTCAGCTACCACAACGACCACTCGCGCCCCGAACGCCCCGTCATCCGCACGCTGGCGGACGAAATCGGCCGCATCGTGAGGGGCCGCGTGACCAACCCCAAGTGGATCGCGGGCGTCATGCGCCACGGCTACAAGGGCGCGTTCGAAATCGCCGCCTCGGTGGACTACCTCTTCGCCTTCGCCGCGACGACCAGCGCGGTGAAGGACCACCACTTCGACGCCGTCCACGCCGCCTTCATCGAGGATGAGGCGGTGCGTGACTTCATGGCGCAGGCCAACCCCGCCGCGCTTCGCGAAACCGCCGCGCGGCTGGCCGAGGCGCTGGAGCGCGGCCTCTGGAAACCCCGATCGAACAGCGCGGGCCTGCTGCTCGCCCAAGTCTCAGGAGCATGATGATGGCCGAACGCACCGACGAACAGCACGCCGAGAAGATGAAGAAGAAGCAGGCCGCGCATGACCGCATCATGGCGGGCAAGACCGTGGAAAAGGGCCTGCTGATCGTCAACACCGGCAAGGGCAAGGGCAAGACCACGGCCGCGCTCGGCATGGTGGTGCGCATGATCGGGCATGGGAAGAAAGTGGGCGTCGTCCAGTTCGTAAAGGGCGCGATGACCACCGGCGAGAAGGCCGTCTTCGATGCCTTCCCCGACAACGTCGAGTTCAAGGCCATGGGCGAAGGCTTCACCTGGAACACCCAGGACCGCGCCCGCGACATCGCCCTCGCCCGCGAGGCGTGGGACGAGGTGAAGCGCATGGTCGCCGATCCGGCCTACGACATGGTGCTGGCGGACGAGCTGAACATCGTGCTGCGCTATGACTACCTGCCGCTTGAGGAAGTGCTTGAGGTGCTGACCGCGCGTGCGGAGATGAAGCACGTCGTCGTGACCGGACGCAATGCGCCGCAGGGGCTGATCGACACGGCCGATCTCGTGACGGAAATGACGCTGGTGAAGCACCCCTTCCGCGAGCAGGGCGTGAAGGCGCAGACGGGGATCGAGTTCTGATGCACGCCTCTCGTCGTCCCGGACTTGATCCGGGACCGGTGGCTGTCTTTAGGCGCACGTTCGCAGCGCGCGCGGTGAGATGGGCTGGTCACGGCCAGCGGTCCCGGATCAAGTCCGGGA
>NZ_BAAILP010000076.1:0-10151 GCF_054589055.1 Novosphingobium sp. 11B
GACAAGCTCAGCCTGAGCGGTTTCATAGTACAGTCCTGTTCCCGCTCAGGCTGAGCTTGTCGAAGCCCCCGCAGTACAAAGCCCAATTCTCACCCGAAGGATCAGCATCATGGCCTACGTAACCACCACTGACGGCGTCGAAATCTTCTACAAGGACTGGGGCGCGAAGGACGCGCAGCCCATCGTCTTCCACCACGGCTGGCCGCTCTCGTCGGACGACTGGGATGCGCAGATGCTGTACTTCCTGTCCAAGGGCTTCCGCGTCGTCGCCCATGACCGCCGTGGCCACGGCCGCTCCGCGCAGGTCAGCGAGGGGCACGACATGGACCACTACGCCGCCGACGCCGCCGCGGTGATGGAACACCTCGACCTTCGCAATGCCGTCCACATCGGTCACTCGACCGGCGGCGGCGAAGTGGCGGCCTACGTCGCGCGCTACGGCATCCCGCAGGGCCGCGTCGCCAAGGCCGTGCTGGTCAGCGCCGTGCCGCCGATCATGCTCAAGACCGAAGCCTACCCGGGCGGGTTGCCGATCGAGGTGTTCGACGGCCTGCGCGCCGGTCTTGCCGCCAATCGCGCGCAGTTCTTCCGCGATGTGGCTGCAGGTCCGTTCTATGGCTTCAACCGCGAAGGCGCCGACGTGAAGCCAGCCGTCATCGACAACTGGTGGCGCCAGGGCATGATGGGCAGCGCCAAGGCCCATTACGACGGCATCAAGGCCTTCTCCGAGACCGACCAGACCGACGACCTGAACGCGATCACCGTCCCCACCCTCGTCCTGCACGGCGATGACGACCAGGTCGTGCCGTACAAGAATGCGGGCGTACTGCAGGCCGAGATCCTGCCGAACGCGACGCTGAAGATCTACGAGGGCTACTCCCACGGCATGCTCACGGTGAACGCCGACACCATCAACCCCGATCTGCTCGCCTTCGTGCAGGGCTGATCCGAACAGGCTTCGCTCCGGCTTTTTCCATGATGGCCAACTACAGACGCCATCTCGGGAACAAGGGACACCCGGAGCGAAGAACAAACGTCCGAGGAGACTTCCGATGAAAGCCTACCTTCTCTCCATCGCCGCCGGGTTGCTGGTGGGTGTCGTCTACAGTCTCCTCGGCGTCCGTTCGCCTGCGCCGCCGATGATCGCGCTGGTCGGCCTGCTGGGAATCCTGCTCGGCGAGCAGATCGTGCCGCTGGCGAGCCGGTTCGTGACGAAAAACAACGTCGCGCAGTTCGTCATGACCGAGTGCCGCGATCACGTCCTCGGCCGCCTGCCCGGCGACGCCGATAAGCACGACGCATGATCTCGCGCCGCCACACGTTTCTGGGAGCGGCCGCCGCGTCGCTCCTGCCCCAAACTCTCGCGGCCCGAGCGGGTCGAACCAAGGACAAGACAATGACCGACACGATCATCATCAACGCCAAGGTGACCACCCTCGACCGTGAAAACCCGCAGGCAGAAGCGGTGGCTCTACGCGACGGCAAGTTCCTCGCGGTCGGCAGCGAGGCCGAAGTGCGCGCCGCCGCGCCCGAAGCCACTGTGATCGACGCCAAGGGGCACCGCCTGATCCCCGGCCTGATCGACAGCCACATGCACATCATCCGCGGCGGCCTCAACTTCAACATGGAGCTGCGCTGGGACGGCGTGACCAGCCTGTCCGAAGCGATGGCGATGCTCAAGAAGCAAGTCGACAACACCCCCGCCCCGCAGTGGGTGCGCGTGGTCGGCGGCTTCACCGAGCACCAGTTCGCCGAAAAGCGCCTGCCCACGATCCAGGAACTCAACGCCGTCGCCCCTGACACGCCGGTGTTCATCCTCCACCTCTACGACCGCGCGCTGCTCAACGCCGCTGCCCTTCGCGTGGTGGGCTACACCAAGGACACGCCCAACCCGCCGGGCGGCGAGATCGTGCGCGACAGCCAGGGCAACCCCACCGGCCTGCTGCTGGCCCAGCCCAACGCGACGATCCTCTATTCGACGCTCGCCAAGGGGCCGAAGCTGCCGCCCGAATACCAGCTCAATTCCACCCGCCACTTCATGCGCGAGGTCAACGCGCTGGGCGTCACCGGCGTAATCGACGCAGGCGGCGGCTTCCAGAACTATCCCGACGACTACGACATCATCGAGAAGTTGCATCAGGACGACCAGCTGACCGTCCGCATCAGCTACAACCTGTTCACCCAGAAGCCGAAGGAGGAACTCGCCGACTTCGCCGGGTGGGCCAAGCAGGTCACGCCGGGTCAGGGCGACGACACCTATCGCCACAACGGCGCGGGCGAGATGCTCGTCTATTCCGCCGCCGACTTCGAGGACTTCCGCCAGCCCCGCCCCGACATGGCGCCAAGCATGGAAGGCGACCTCGAACCTGTCATCCGCCTGCTGGCGGAAAACCGCTGGCCCTGGCGCCTCCACGCTACCTATGACGAGACGATCGGCCGCGCGCTCGACGTCTACGAGAAGGTCAACGCCGATATCCCGCTGCAGGGCATCAACTGGTTCTTCGACCACGCCGAAACCATCAGCGACCGCAATATCGACCGTATCGCGGCGCTCGGCGGCGGGATCGCCGTGCAGCACCGGATGGCCTATCAGGGCGAATACTTCGTCGAACGCTACGGCGCCAAGGCTGCCGAGCGCACCCCGCCGATCGCCCGCATGATCGCCGCCGGCATCCCGGTGGGCGCAGGCACCGACGCCACCCGCGTCGCCAGCTACAACCCGTGGGTTTCGCTCTCTTGGCTAGTGACAGGGCGCACCGTGGGCGGCCTTTCGCTGTATCGCGGCGACAACCGCGTCAGCCGCGAGAAGGCGCTGCGCATGTGGACGCACGAGAACACATGGTTCTCCACCGAAGTGGGCAAGAAGGGCCAGATCAAGGCGGGCCAGCTGGCCGACCTCGCGCTGCTGTCCGACGACTACTTCGCGGTGCCGGACAACGAGATCGTCCACATCCGCTCGATCCTGACGATGCTGGGCGGCAAGGTGGTCCACGGCGACGGCGACTTCGCCCCGCTCGCGCCGCAGCTGCCGCGCCCGATGCCGGACTGGTCGCCGGTCGCCACCTTCGGCGGCTATTACCAGACGCCTGAAGCGAAGCAGAAACTGGCCTCGGCCTGCGGCTGCGCCAGCAGCTGCGGCGTCCATGGCCACGACCATGCCGCTGCGCTCGGGGCCAACGTTCCCGCCGCCGATGTCCAGACGTTCTGGGGATCGCTCGGCTGCGGCTGCTGGGCCGTCTAAGCCGAAGCGTAGTTTTCCAGAATATCGAACAGACCGGACGATTTTATTCGGATCGTTGAGAGTTCGATCAAGCCTTAAACCGTTCTGGACCGGCCGCTGAAGCACAGGCGCACCGGTTCCAGACGACGATGAAACTCGCCTCCAAGGAGCCCCCGATGAAGCGCTTCACCTTCCTGATCGCCGCCGCCGTCCTCAGCAGCGCGCCAGCCTTCGCCGAAACCGCCGACTATTCGGTTGGCCCGCAGTACGACACCACCCACGTCTACGTGCCGCAGGAGCAGTTCGACAGCTTCGTCTCCAGCTTCTCGGCGACCTTCGGCGGCACCACCAGCAAGCAGGGCGAGTTTCAGGTGACGCCCACAAAGAGCCTCACCAAATCGCAGCTGGTGCTGACCCCGTCGGGAACCGTCTCGGTGTTCGGCTTCATGACGCCGATACCCTATCCCTTCGGCGACGAGCGCACCGGCTACCTCGTCACCGACATCGACGCGGCGGTGGCTTCTGCCGTGAAGCACGGCGCGGTACGCCGCATCGCCACCTTCTCCGATCCGATCGGCCGCGATTCCTTGGTGCAGTGGCCGGGCGGCGTGAACATGCAGATCTACTGGCACACCGCCAAGCCCAACTACGCACCGGTTAGCAGTGTGCCCGAAAACCGCGTCTACCTGACGCCTGAGGCCGCCGACGCCTTTGTGAAGAGCTGGACCGGCTACGCCCACGGCAGGATCACCGCCGACGACAAGGCCGCCTCGGGCGCCGAGATCGGCGAGCCGGGCAAGACCATCCGCCGCGTTTCCATCGAGAGCGGCTACGGCAAGATGACGGTCTTTGTCTCCGACGGGCAACTGCCCTGGCCCTATGGTCGCGACATGACCGGCTACGCCGTGAGCGATCTTGCCGCCACGCTGGCTAAGGCCACGACGGCAGGCGTCGAAACCCTCGTCGCGCCCAGCGAAGTCAACAAGCGCCAGACCGCCATCGTGCGCTTCCCCGGCGGCTATATCGCCGAAATCCATCAGGGAGCGTAAGCCATGGCGAGCCTGCCCCCGATGAACCGCACGCCTTCCATCATCGGGGTAGTGCTGGACTTCACCCCCACCGCCTTCTTCGCCCGGCTCGCATTGGTGAGCGCTTACCTGGTAGGCGGCATCGACAAGCTGGGCGACTGGCCCGCCGCGCTGGCGGAGCAGGCCCACTTCGGCCTGACCCCGCCCGCGCTGTGGGCCGCGCTGACCATCGCGGTCGAACTGGTCGGCCCGCTCCTGATCCTTTCGGGCCGTCTCGTCTGGCTGGGCGCGGGGATGCTGGGCGTGTTCACGTTCTTCGCCGCGCTGGTGGCGAACGCCTTCTGGGTCATGCCCGACGGCCCCGAGCGCTTCGCCGCGATGAACGCCTTCTTCGAGCACATGGGCCTCGTCGGCGGTTTCGTGCTGGTCGCGGTGCTGGCGCGCAGGGGGCAGGGCGATGCGTAAGTGCGTCGTTCCGGGCTCGACCCGGGACCGGTGGCTGTCTTCAGGCGCGCCTTTGCGGTGCGCGCATCCTGGTGAGCGCCGCCAGGCCAGCGGCCCCGGATCAAGTCCGGGACGACGGCGGCTGGCATGGTTGCTCCCCTTCGCCACGCTTCTTCCCCACACCGCCCTGGCCGCGCCGAAGGAGGCATGGGAAGCCCCGACCCTCACCGTGACCCGCTACGACGAGGACTGGTCAGACCTCGAAAGCGCCGAAAAGCGGGATCACCATTGGACCGGCCCGTTCAAGTACATCCCGCTAGGCGACATCGCAGGTGGCGAGGCCTGGCTCTCTACCGGCGTCGAACTTCGCGCCCGTAACGAGAACTATGCCGAGAACCTGTGGGGCGGCGCCGCCGCGCCGAACGACGGCTATGTCTGGCTGCGCGCCCTGCCTTACGCCGACCTGCACGTCGGCAAGCTGCGCGCCTTCGTCCAGCCGGTTTTCGCCACCTCGATCAGCGTCGCCCCCTCGCCCGGGCCGACCGACGGCACTGGCCTGGACCTGATGCAGGGCTTTGCCGAGGCCGACCTCGGCCCCGTCACCCTGCGCGCCGGGCGACAGATGCTGTCGCTGGGCAGCGAGCGCCTGGTCGGCACTCGCTATGGCCCCAACGTCACCCTCGCATTCGACGGCTTGCGCGCCAACGTGGCGGTCGGCAGCGCGAAAGTCAGCCTGCTCGCCGTGCGCCCGGTCCAGCCGGGCAAAGGCAGTTTCGACGACCGCACCTTTTCGCAAAAGGCCTTGTGGGGCGCCTATGCGGCGATGCCAGAGATGGATCTCTACTACCTCGGCTATCGCAACGACGCCGCCCATTGGGGAGACCGCAGCGGCGGTGAGACGCGTCACAGCATCGGCGCGCGATGGCACGCCGTACGCGGAGACTGGCACTGGAACGTCGAGGGCGTTTACCAGTTCGGACACTTCGGCGAAGGCGCCCGCCGCGGCGCGATCTCGGCCTGGACTTTGGGCTCGGAGTTCGGGCGCGGCTTCCCGCACCTGCCGTTCTCGCCGGACCTGACGCTGCGCGCCAACGTGGTCAGCGGCGACCGTCATCCCGGCGACAATCGCCTCGGCACGTTCAACGCGCTGTTTCCCAAGGGCAAGTACTTCGGCGAACTTTCGCCGGTCGGCCCCTACAACATCGTCAACCTGCACCCTGCACTGGGCCTGCAGCTTACCCCCATCGTCTCGGCGGGAGTGGCCGCTGCGGCCTACTGGCGCCAGTCGCGCAGCGACGGCATCTACGACATCCCCGGCAACCTGATCCGCGCGGCCGGGAACAGCCGCGCCCGCTTCATCGGCAAGGAGGTCGAGGCAACCCTCGCCTGGCAGGCCACGGCGGAATTGGAACTGTCGATGTCGGTCTCGGCCTTTGCGCCCGGCGCGTTCATCCGCGACACCGGCACCGCGAAGACCATCCGTATGCTGGGCCTCGAAAGCAATTTCCGGTTCTGAGATCTTTTCCAGATCCTCGAACGTAACGAACCAATTTATTCGGATAAACCAGCAGGTCTTCGCCCGGTAGACCCTTCCGCATCACTCAGGAGATCGCATCATGTCTACCCCGCCCCCTATTTCCGCTTCGTCCGTTTCCGCTCTCGGCAAATCCGCCCTGCTGCCGTGCCTGCTGCTGTTGCTGTCCGCGACCACCGGCCTCGTCGATGCAGCTTCGGTGCTGGGACTGGGCAAGGTGTTCACCGCCAACATGACCGGCAATGTCGTGTTCCTCGGCTTCGCGGCGGCGGGAACGCCGGGGTTCAAGGTGATCCCCTCGGTGCTGGCGCTGATCGCCTTCATGGTCGGCGCATGGGGAGCCGGGCATCTCGCGCGTGCGCATGTCGAGCGTGCGCTCGGCCGCTGGCTGCTGTGGGCTGCGGTGATCGAAGCCGCACTGCTGTGGATCGCGGCGCTGATCGCGCTCGACGTCGATGTCGCCGCGCAGGCGCCGAAGGCGGCCGTAATGGCCGTGATCGCGCTCACGGGCTTCGCGATGGGGCTGCGCAATGCGACCGTGCGCCAATTGAAGGTGCCGGACCTGACGACCACCGTGCTCACCCTAACCATCACCGGCATCGCGGCGGATCATGTGGGCGGCAAGACGCCCAACTTCGCGCGTCGCATCGGCGCTGTGCTCTCGATCTTCGCGGGTGCCGCCGTGGGCGCGTTGCTGCTGATGCATGGCGGACTGGCCCTGCCGCTGGCTCTGGCCGGCGCGATCGTGCTGGGCGCGACGCTGGTGTTCCTGCGCGACCCGGCCTCCGCCGTGCCGCATCGTCCCTGACGACACCGCGTCATTGCAAGCACAGCGAAACAATGCCGAACCTTGGAAAGACAAACGAAAGGTTACCTTGTCGCGCGCGCAGCGCCATGTAATGCGCGGGCGATGCGTCCCGTCCGTGTCGCCCGCCCGCTTTTCCGCGCCATCGCCGCCCTCGTCGGCGCGAGCCTCTGCGCGCCTGCACTGCTCGCGTCGCCTGCCACCGAGATCCCCGGCTACGCCAGCCGCTACTGGTCGCTGGCGGACGGCGCCCCGCCCGATATCCGCGCCATCGCCCGCACCCGCGACGGCTTCCTGTGGCTCGGCTCGGGCGACGGGCTCTACCGGTTCGACGGGCTGAACTTCCTGCGCGTCGAGCCCGAGGACTTCGACAACTTCCGCGCCCGGCAGGTCACCGCGCTGGCCGCGGGGCCGGACGGCAGCCTGTGGGCGGGCTATGCCTTCGGCGGCATCGCCCGGCTCAAGGACGGGCACTTGCGCGGCGCCAACCCGGAAAAGCCGCGCGGGCGCATCACCGACATCATCGCCGCGCCCGACGGCTCGATCTGGGTTTCCACCTGGAGCGGCTTCGGCTCGCAGCTGCGCCATTGGATGAACGGCCGCTGGGACGTGATCGACGTCGACGGCCCGCTGCTGCGCATGTACCGCCAGAGCAACGGCGCCATCTGGATCGCCTCCAATCCCGACTTGCGCCGTCTGGCCCCCGGCAGCCGCAAGCTGGAGATGGTCCCAGCGCTCATGAACCTCGGCCCCGCCTTCCGCGAGGACCGCACCGGCGCGATGTGGTTCTATTCGAGCGACGGCCTCCAGCGCCTGACCGCGAAGGGTTTCACGGAAACCGGCGTCGGTTTCGGCGAGCCGCTGAACGGCGGCGACGGATGGCGCGAGATGCTGTTCGACGACGACGACCTGCTGTGGATCGCCGGCAATGCCTCGGGCCTCGCGACGGTGCCGCGCGGCGCGCTGAGCATGAAACAGGCGCACACCTACCCCGTCGGCATGTTCACCCTGATGCGCGACGGCGAGGGCACCATCTGGGGCGGCGCGCCGGACGGCCTGCACCGCTTCGTACGCACCCCGGTCGTGCGCTACGCCGCGATCAAGGGAGTGCGCACCGGCATCGCCACCGGCCCGGACGGCTCTCTCTACATCGGCGGGGACGAGGGCCTCTACCGCATCGTCGACGGCAAGGCGCAGCTGATCCTGCGTTCGGGGCTGGTTTCCGAGGTCTGCTCGGTTTCGGGCGTCGGCGCCTATGTGCTCACGTACAAGAACGAATATCTCGTGCGCGGCGCCACCCCGACGCGGATCGTCGGCCCGCTGGAGCATGAGCGCCAGTTCGCCCAGGCCTGTGCCTCCGATCCGCAGGGGCGGCTGTGGGAATCGGTATCGGCCTCCGGCATGTTCCGGCTCGACGGCACCCGCTGGACCAAGGACGAGAGCCTGCCGCCCGCGACGACCTTCATCGCGCCGGGACCCAATACCTTCATCTTCAACCAGCCGCTGCGCCTGCTCGCCCGCGTCCATGACGGCAAGACCACGTCCATCTGGCCCGAAGGCGACGGCGCAGGCAGCAAGGGCGGCGTTGGCTTCGTGCGCATGCTCAAGCAGATGGACGGCGAGACATGGATCGGCGGCGAGGCGGGCCTTGCCCGCTACGACGGCCGCCGCGCGCAGCAACTGAGCGCGCGGACGTATCCGTGGCTGGCAGGGGTGATGGGCATCGTGCGCGTCGCCGGGCATTACTGGCTGATCTCGTCAGGCGGCATCATCCGCGTGGCCGAGGCTGACTTCGATGCCGCCTTCGCGAAGCCCGGCACGCCGATCCCGCTCGCCCGCTTCGGCCAGAGCGGCGTGATCCGCGCACGCACCGAATCCTATTCCGCCAACGACGCCGCCGTCGATGCGCAGGGACGCCTGTGGTTCGTCACCAGCACCGGAGTGGTGCAGGTGGCCCCCTCGCGCATCGCCCCGCTCAAGGCCGACATGCCGATCGCGGTGACCGCGCTGGAAGTGGACGGCCATGCCTATCCGCTTGCAAACACGCACCTGCCTGCGGGCACCACGCGCGTCAGCCTGTCCTACGTCGGCCTCGGCCTCGCCGATGCGGAGAACAACCGCTATCGCTACCGGCTCGACGGGATGGACGAGAACTGGGTGGAGGCACAGGGCCGTCGCCGCGTTGATTACGCAGGGCTCGGTCCGGGCACCTACCGTTTCCACGTCACCGCCGCCACCGGCGACGGGCCGTGGGCGAAGCGGGAAGCGACCGCCACTTTCGTGATCGCCCCGCATTTCTGGCAGACTGCGTGGTTCCGCCTTGCGGTGCTGGCGGCGGCGGTGCTGGGTGGCTACGCGCTGTTTCGCTGGCGCATGCGCGCCGCCATGCAGTCTCTGCGCGACCGCATCGAGGAACGCGTCGCCGAACGCGAGCGCATCGCGCAGGACTTGCACGATACACTGCTTCAGGGCTTCCAGGGCCTGATGCTGCGCTTCCAGACGGTGCTGCACCTGACGACGCCGGGCACCCCTGCCCACACCGCCATCGAGGAAGCGCTGGAGCGTGCCGACGACGTCCTGCTCCACGGCCGCGAGCGCGTGCGGGGCCTGCGCGAGGATGCCGAGCCCAAGTGCATCGCCGAAACCCTGCGCGCCTGCGCCGCGCGCGTGGTGGGCGATACCCTGCCGTGGGAGGTCAAGGTCGACGGCCCCGAGCGGCTGGTCGGCGCTCCGGTCGCCGAGGAGCTGGAACTCGCGGTGGGCGAGGCGCTGGCCAACGCGGTCAAGCATGCCCGGGCGAGCATGGTGCGGGTGGAGATCCACCACGGCCGCGACCGGCTTTCGCTGCGGGTGGTGGACGACGGCGTCGGCCTGCCCGAAGACGTGCGCGCGGCCGGTGGGCGCGAGGGACACTTCGGCCTCACCGGCATGCGCGAGCGGATCGAGCGGCTGGGCGGTGCCTTCGCGATCGCCAATGCGGCGGGACAGGGCACCTCGATCCGGCTGAGCCTGCCCGCGAAGATCGCGTATCGGTAAGCTCTCCTCTTCTCACCTCTTTCGTCATTGCGAGCGTAGCGAAGCAATCCAGGGCGGTTTGCGCGGCCCTGGATTGCTTCGCTA
>NZ_BAAILP010000077.1:0-2936 GCF_054589055.1 Novosphingobium sp. 11B
CGCTGGCCGGGAACAACCCACCTATCGGCGGGGCACCCGGCCAGTCCCAGCCTGAAGGCAGCCACCGGTCCCGGATCGAGTCCGGGACGACGAATTGGGAGATCCCATGAACCGCGTATCCGGCAAAGTCGCCCTCATCACCGGCGGAGCCTCCGGCCTCGGCGCTGCCGACGCCCGGCTGCTGGCGGCGGAAGGCGCGAAAGTCGTCATCACCGACCTGCAGGCCGACCTCGGCCGCGAGGTCGCCGCATCCATCCCGGACGTCCTGTTCCTCGAACACGACGTGCGCGACGAGGCGCAGTGGCAGGACGTGGTAGCGGAGACCATCGCCCGCTTCGGCAGGCTCGACGTGTTGGTGAACAATGCAGGGCTGGTGCGCTTCGGCAATGTCGAGGACTGCGATCTCGACATCTTTCGCCTGCAGATGCAGGTCATGGTCGAGGGGTGCTTCCTAGGCTGCAAGAGCGCCATCCCCCACATGACCAAGGGAGGCGGCGGCTCGATCGTCAATGTCGCTTCGGTCGCCGCGCTCAAGGGGATCAGCGCGATCCCCGCCTACAGCGCGGCCAAGGCGGGCATCATAGCGCTCACCCGCAGCGTCGCGGTGCATTGCCGGGAGCAGGGCTACGCGATCCGCTGCAACGCCATCGCGCCGGGCGCGCACGATACGCCGATGACGCGGCAGGCTTTGGATCAATTGCCGCAGGACAATGCCGGGCTTGATCAGGTTCAGGCTCACGGACAGGGCCGGCCGGAGGACGTCGCGAACCTGGTCCTGTTCCTCGCGTCCGAGGAATCGCGGCAGATCACCGGCACCCATATCGTCATCGACAACGGGGAGACGGTGGGATGAACATCTCCGAAGTCGCCGACCGGCAGGCCATCGCCAACGTCCTCGCCCAGCACAGCCGGGGCGTGGACCGTGCCGATGCCGGGCTTTTGGCGGACTGCTACCACCCCGACGGCACCGTCGATTATCGCTTCTACGACGGTCCCGCGGCCGAGTTCGCGGCGATCCTCGCGGGCGCGCAGAAGGCGGGGCCGGTCACCCTCCACCGCACCGCGCAGATGTGGATCGAGACGCAGGGCGATATGGCATGGTCGGAAAGCTACATCATGGCCTACGCCTCCAGCGCCGGAGAGGCTGGACCCGCCACCCAGCACCTGATCTGCGGCCGCTACCTCGACCGGCACGAACGCCGCGACGGGCGGTGGCGGATGAATCATCGCACCTACGTGCTCGACACCAGCGTCAACTGGACCGGCGGTCTGCCCCTGCCCGGCCTCGGCCCGCTGGCGAGTCATCTTCCCACCGGCGGACACGGCAGCGCCGATGCCGGAATCGCGCTGCTCGCACAGGCCCGCGCCCGCAATACGACGAGAGGAATCCGACCGATGATGCATGACGACGCTAAGATCGACGCGGTGATCTCGCGCCAGGAGATCGCCGACCTGACGATGGCCTATTGCCGCGGTGTGGACCGCGCCGATGCAGATTTGCTGGCCAGCGTGTTCCACCCCGAAAGCACCGTCGTCAGCGGCGACTTCAACGGCAATGGCCGAACGTTCGCCACCGAGATCTGCGCGCTTGTGGAGGCTACCTACGAGCAGACCTTCCACTCGATCGCCAACCAGTGGATCGAGATCGAAGGCCATGGCGCAGTGGGCGAGACGTACGTGATCGCCGTCTCCACCTCGCGCGGCGATGAGAAGACCGACACCCTGACCGGCGGCCGCTACATCGACCGCTTCGAGCGCCGCGATGGCCGCTGGGCCATTGCCGAGCGGACTTTCGTGCTCGACTGGCTGCGCGCCGAACCCAGCACCCGCGACATGACCGGTGGCATGTACGCCGCGCTCGACCTGCACGGCACGCGCGGGAAATCAGACCCGGTCTATTCTTTCGCGCGGGGCTGACCGGACCGTCGTTTCGGCCAGTTGCCCCCCTTGCTCGCGCGGCGCAGGGCGCGTGCCTGCATCCGAGCAGCGCCAATGAAACGATGGAGAGAGACGAACCGTGGATGCTACCCGACTGGACGGCGCGATCGCGCTGGTTACCGGCGTCAGCGGCGATATCGGTGCGGCGGTCTGCGATCTGCTCGAAGCGCGGGGCGCAACGGTCGTGCGCTCCGACTTACGCGCGCCATCGGGTGGCGCAGGCGAGTTCCTCGCCCTCGACGTCACCAGCGAGGCAAGCTGGACCGATACTCTTGCCGCCATCGAGAGGCGCCACGGCGCTCTCGACGTGCTCGTGAACAATGCTGGCATCGCGCCGATGGAACGGATCGACGCCATGCCACTGGAAGACTGGCGCCGCTGCCAGCAGGTCAACGTCGAGGGGGTGTTCCTCGGTCTCAAGCTGGCCTCGCCGCTGCTCGCCCGCAGCGGCAGCCGTCGGCCGGGCGGTGCCTCGGTGGTCAACTTGTGTTCGGGCGCTTCGGACCGGCCCGCCGCCTTCAGCGCAGCCTATTGTGCGAGCAAGGCGGCAGCACGGATGCTCACCCGCGCCGCCGCAGTGGAGTTCGCCGCGCTCAAAATGCCGATCCGCGTCAACTCAGTGCATCCTGGCGTGGTCGTGTCCGCGATGATGGATGACATTCTTGCCACCTACTCGCGGATCACCGGCGGCACCCCGGTCGAGACGCTACGCGCGGGCGTCGCCGCCGGCAACCCGATGGGCCGCTTCGTGTAGCCGGCCGAAGTGGCCGAAGCCGTCGCATTCATGGCCTCCAGCGCCGCCCGTTACGTCCACGGCGATGCGATCCACGTCGACGGCGGATACGCCGCAGCGTGACAACTGGTTGGTTGTCGTTGTTTAACAGGTTGCGGAAAAAGGCTCTTTCCTTGAACCGCTTGAGGTGATTCAGACGCCTTCAACTGAGGTTGAAGGATTTGAGATGCGGGGCGGCGATTACCGGAGCGAAGGGTTGTTTTCC
>NZ_BAAILP010000078.1:0-11298 GCF_054589055.1 Novosphingobium sp. 11B
CGCAGCGAAGCAATCCAGGGCGGTTTACGCACGCCCTGGATTGCTTCGCTGCGCTCGCAATGACGAAGAGGGTTTGAGTCCAACCTAGTTCCGGATCAGGTCCGGGACGACGAATCATCCACCGTGAAGCGATACTCCCCCGACCCCACTTCCAGGACCACGCGGTCCCCCCGCTGCACCCCGGAAACCGGCCGCCCGCCCTCGCGAACGGCATCCACCGAGCGTGCGGGCAAACATACCTCGGCGCGCGAATTGGCGGGCACCACGATCCGCGCCTCGAACCGCGCGTCGGATCGCTCCGGCGCATAAGTCCAGTCCGTCACGATGCGCCCCAGCACGCTGTCGTAGCTCGCTCCGCCGCGCGGCAGGCGCGGGTCCAGCACGGGGTCGAAGCGCCACTTGAGGAAGCCCGCATCCAGCGGGTCGATCCCGGCGATACGGCGGAACACGAAGCCCGTCACCGCCCCCAGCGCATAATGGTTGTACGAATTCATCGAGGCATCAGCCATGTCGGCGTTCCAGCGCTCCCAGATCGTCGTCGCGCCCTTGGCGATCATATAGCCCCACGAGGGGAACGCCGTGCGCAGCAGCAGGTCGTAGACCAGCGCATGCTCGCCCTGATCGGCCAGCGCGTCGAGGCTGAAGGGGGTGCCAAGGAAGCCCGTGGACAGCAGCGTGCCGCGCCGCCGGATGTCGGCCACCAGTCTGGCCGTCGCCGCCGCGCGCAAGGCTTCCGGCACCAGCCCGAAACGCAGCGCAAGGATGTAGCCGCACTGCGAACCGTTGCCCACGCTGCCGTCCGGCCTGACGAATGCTGCACCGAATGCTGCAGCAATATCCTTCGACAACTGCGCGTAGCGCTCCGCCTCCGGCTGGCGCTTCGAGCCTTTGGCCATGTCCGCCATGGCGTCCGCCGAGCGTTTCCACATGGCGGTGGCGATCAGATCCTTGGGCGTCGTCTCGTCGCCCGGTTCCTTCGCGTCGAGCGCCACCCAGTCGCCGTAGTCGTAGCCGCGCAAGGTCCGCCAGA
Organism: Novosphingobium sp. 11B; assembly: GCF_054589055.1. Lineage (NCBI taxonomy): Bacteria > Pseudomonadati > Pseudomonadota > Alphaproteobacteria > Sphingomonadales > Sphingomonadaceae > Novosphingobium > Novosphingobium sp. 11B. The sequence goes on from NZ_BAAILP010000078.1 coordinate 1,031, forward strand.
CCTTGTCGGGATTGTTCTGCGCGATGAACGTCATGTAGCGAGTCATCGCCGACCAGTTGCGATCGACGATCGCAGTGTCGCCATAGCGCTGCCACACCGTCCACGGCAGAATCACCCCCGCATCCGCCCAGCCCGGCGAGGCGCCGAGCAACTGGTCCTGCCAGCCCGAGGGCGCATAGTCCGGGAATTCCCCGCGCGGCCCCTGCGCATCGCGCATGTCGCCCATGAAGCGGCGGGTGAAGGGGCCTACGTCCATGGTGAAGGCCGCCGCGTCCCAGAACACGTTGGCGTCGCCGGTCCAGCCCAGCCGCTCGTCGCGCTGGGGGCAGTCGGTGGGGACACCGAAGAAGTTGGAGCGCTGGCTCCAGCGGCTGTTCTGCCACAGGCCCTGGATGATCCGGTTCCCGATCAGCGGGCGGCCGGTTTCAGGCAAGGCGCTGGAGACGACAATCCCGGCGATCTCCTCCTCCGTCGGCGCGCGGCCGAGGCCGCTGACCTCGACATAGCGGAAGCCGAAGTAGGTGAAATGCGGCTGATAAGTCTCGCCCGCCGGATCGCCGCGCAGGGTGTAGAGGCAGGCACAGCGCGCCGATCGCAAGTTGGCCTGATCGACCGCGCCATCGGCCCCAAGGATCTCCGCGAACTTGAGCGAGATCTGCTGCCCCGCCCGGCCACTGGTCTTCAGTTCCACCCAGCCCGCGAAGTTCTGCCCGAAATCGACGACGTGCCGGTCCCCGCCCGGGCTGGTGATCGACTTCGCCGCCATCCGCTCGATCGGCCTGAGCGGCGGTCCGACATGGGAGACGAGCGCACAGGGCGGTGTCCTGCCGATGCGCGCGGGCACCCAGCCCGCACCCCGGAAACCCGCCTTCGACCAGCCCGGCTGTTCGAGCCGCGCATCGTAGTCCTCGCCGTAGTAGATCTCGGCCTGCGTCACCGAGCTTTCGGGGCGCAGTTGCCAATCCTTGTCCGTCGCCACGATGGAGCGGGTGCCGTCGGTGTGCTCCACCTCCAGCTGCGCGAAGAGGCGGAGCGGCGGGTCGCCGAAGGCATAGCGACCGGCGGGGGCGTGATAGCTGCCATACCACCCCTCGCCCAGCATCGCGCCGATGGCGTTGGCGCCCGGGAGCAGCAGCGCGGTGACATCATAAGTGCGGTAGAGCGCGGTGAAGCGGAAGTCGCTGCTTTCGGGTGCGAGGCACGCGTCGCTGATCCGCTGCCCGTTGATCTCTGCCACGTAGGCACCCAGCGCGGTCATGCGCAGGCGCGCCTGCCGCACCGGCTTACCCAGCCTGAACTCGCGGCGCAGCATGTACGCGCCGCTGCGCGGAAAACCCTGCGGCTGCTGGGCCGAGCGGGCGGCCTTGTCCCAGCGGCTGTCGTCGAAGCCGACCGTCGACCAGCCCTCGCCCGCATGAAGCGCGGTGCGCATGCCTTCGCTGGTGATGCGGCGCGCGGGGCTGCGGATCATGGCGGTGGCGGCGATCTCGTGGATCTTCGGGCCGTTGAAGCCGCGCGGGTTCTCCACCCGGAAGCCGAGGACGTGGCGGCCTGCCGCAAGCTGGCGCGTGGTCGCCTCCACCGGGTCGATGCCGAAGCGCTTGAAGCCCAGCGGCACTTGCACCTGCTCCCCGTCGAGCCAGAGCGTGGACTTGAAGTTGGCCCCGGTGAACAGCGTCACCTCCCCCGCCTTGCCGAGGTCGAAGACCATGCGGAAGAAGCGCGGGCTGTCGTCCGCAGTGCGGTCCCCGCGCATCCAGACGAGCCCCGCGGCGCGGTCGGCGCGTTCGAGGTCGGTCTGCGCCTCGATCCATTGCGCCTGCCAGTCCGCCTTGTCGAGAAGACCCATCTCAAAGCTGGCGACCGGGCTGGCGGCGCGCGTGCCCGCGTCGTCGCGCACCAGCACGCGCCAGTAGACCTTCTGGCGCGACTTCAGCGGCGCGCCGAGCCAGCCCATGTCCATGCTGCGCCGGGTGAGCACTTCGCCCGCGTGCCACAAGTCCGGCGTGCCCGCTTCCAGCAGCGCGCGGGTGGAGGCGGCCTGCACTTCGCAGCGGACCTGCTCCACCCCGCGCCGCCCGCTCTCCAGCCGCCACGACAGGCGCACGTCCTGCATGTCGAGGCCGATGGGATCGACTAGCCCCTCGGCGCGCAGATCGACGATGCGCAAGGCCGCCGCATCCTGTGCAAGTGCGCCATGCAGCGGCACACCTACGGTTGCCCCCAGCGCACCCGCGCCCTTCAGCAGCGCGCGGCGGTCGAGGCCCATCACTTGCGCACCCCCGCGCTGTCGATCACCGCCTGCGCCGCTGCGGGCCAGTTGCGATCGGGGACCAGCGTGTTGTCCTTCGCGGTGTTGCCGATCTCTTCCAGCCAGCGGCCGCCGGTGGTGTTGACGGTGTGCCAGTTGCCGCTCGCCACGTTGTCGGTGGAGATGCGCCGCTTGTACATCGCGCCCGCCGTGTTGATGTTCAGCCACTTGCCCCCGGTCTCGACGACGTTGCCGGTGACGCGGAAGTGCTTCGATCCCTCGTCCAGATAGATCGCGATCTTGTTGCCGATGTCGAAGATGTGGTTGCCCCGGATCACCGCGCCGGGATTGGCGGAGAGGTTGTAGATCGCCCCGCCGTCCATGAACCAGGTCTTCACGCCGTGGATGCGGTTGCCCTCGATCACGGTGTCGCGCAGCGTGGTGGGCGTGGTGAACCTGGTGTTGTGGACGTAGCCCTTCGCGTTCTCATCGTAGTTCGGGTTGCCGCCCGCGTCGTTGTAGCCCCAGCCCCAGCCCACCGCGATGCCGTCGTAAGGCGCGTCGGTGATGTCGTTGTGGGCGATGCGCGCGCCGGAAATGTAGGTCGTCAGGATCGCGGCATTGTCGCGGTAGTCCTGCGAAACGGTGGCGACGGTGTTGTCCTCGATCGCGAGGTCGCGGTTGACGAGGTTCGCGTTCTCCGGATGGTGCGCCTCGATCCGCACGCCGCCCGCCATGATCGCGCTGCCCGCAAGCACGGCGAAGCGGTTATGCGTCACCCGCACCCCCTGCGTCGCCAGCCCCACGCCCGAAAGGTTGGCGTTGGCGTCGTTGCCGATGCCCAGCGCCACCTGCCCCAGCTGCGAGAAGGTATTGCCCGCGAAAGTCACGTCGCGCGCGGTGGCCACTTGCACGGCGGCGGGCATCTGGTGCCACTTCTGGCGCATCGATTCGAACTCGGTGCAGCCCCAGCCGCAGGTCTTCCAGGCGTCCGCCGGACGGATCGGCGAGGTCTCGTAGAGGAACGCGCCGCTCTGCTGGTTGGCGTAGCCGGTCGGGCGCGAAGGGCCGAGCCAGCTGGTGTGCGAGAAGCGCAGCCCCTCGAACCGCAGGTGCTCCACCGGGGCCTCGGGCGTGCCGGCGATGGAGACGAGCGCCTCCAGCCGGGGCACCACGACCTCGCGGCCTGCGATGTCCTCGTCCAGCCCGATGCGCAAGTAGAGCTTGCCCGCCTGCGGGTCGATCGCCCACTGGTAGGGGCGCGAATGCCAGTCGTTCGCCTTGCCGATGAACTCCGGCGCGCCGACGAGGAACAGGCGGCTGTCGTCCGGGAAGATCGGCTTCGATATCGTGTCGTAGCCCCAGGTGTTGTTGTCCCAGGCGGGCTGCTGCATCGTGACACGGCGCCCCGCGATCGCCTTCACCGGAGAGACACGGTCGGTGAAGAAGCCGGTCGCTTCCAGTTCCACCCGGTCGGGCCGCGCCAGCGTGGAGAGCCAGTCCAGCTTCGGGTTCACCACCGTGAAGCCGGTCGCATCGAAGGTCACGTCGCCAGCGCGCAGTTCCACCCAGGGCCGTTCGCCCAAGGTGCCGTCCACCCAGAGCTGGCGGGTGTCGAGGCCCTTGGGAACGTCCGCCACGAACACGCGCCGCTCAGCATCATAGGGCTTGAAACCCGTCACCGTCATCCCGCCGGAGATCACCGGATGCGCGCCTGCCGCTGCCTTCCACGTCACGCTGTGGCCGCCCTGCCCGCCATCGGCGCGGCGGAACGCCAGCGGCGCGTCGAGCCGGTACGCGCCCTCGCCCAGCAGGACCGTCACGTCGGCACCGGCATTGCTGCGTCTCACCAGCGCCTGCGCACGGGTAAGCGAGCGCACGGGCCGCGCCTCGGTGCCGGGGTTGCGATCGTCACCCGCGGGGGAGACGTGGACCTCGACGGCCCGCTCCTGCGCCATCGCCGGCAGGGCACTGACGCTCGCGGCCAGAACGGCCAGATGGCGCGCGATGCGGCGGGCCTTGTTCATGTCACTCTCCCTGTCGTTTTTTCAGCGTCGTTTTTTCAGCTCGTCCAGCCACCGTCGATGACGTGGATCGCCCCGGTGGTGAAGGCGGACTCGTCGGACGCAAGGTAGACCGCCAGCGCCGCCAGTTCCGCCGCGCTGCCGAAGCGGCCCATCGGCTGCCTTGCAGTGAAATCGGCATAGGCCCGCTCGAAATCGCCGGTGTCGTGCAGACGCTGGATCAGCGAGGGCGTCTCCACCGTGCCGGGGCAGATCGCATTGCAGCGCACGCCCTGCGTCACGAAGTCCACCGCGACCGACTTGGTCAGGCCGATCACCGCAGCCTTGGTGGTCGAATAGGCGAAGCGGTTGGGCACCGCCTTCACGCTGGAGGCGACCGAGGACATGTTGATGATCGATCCGCCGCCCCGCGCGATCATGTTCGGCAGCACCGCGCGGATCATGCGGTACTGCGCGGTGACGTTGAGCGCGGTGGAGAAATCCAGCGCCTCCTCGTCACAGTCGAGGATCGTGCCTGCGTGGACGAAGCCCGCGCAGTTGAACAGCACGTCGACCTCCGGATGCGCGGCAGCGATGGCGCTGACCGCTGCAGGGTCGGTCACGTCGAGCACCCGCGTTTCGACCCCGGCGAAGTCCGCCAGCACGTCCGCGCGGATGTCGGTCGCGATCACCCGCGCGCCTTCGCGCAGGAACGCTTCCGCGCTGGCCCGGCCGATGCCCTGTCCGGCCGCCGTGACCAGCGCGGTCTTGCCCGCCAAACGCCCCATGCCCTCTCTCCATCATTACATAATACGTATGATGATTTAAGCGCATGGCGCACGCGGTGTCAATCGGCGGAGACGAACTCCTGCCGCTGGCTGCCGAGTTTCTCGATGCCCAGCGTCACCACGTCGCCGCCCTTCAGATACCAGGGCTCCGGCTTCTGGCCGAGGCCGACGCCCGGCGGAGTGCCGGTGGTGATGACGTCGCCCGGCAGCAGGCGCATGAACTGGCTGAGGTAGGAGACGATCTGCGCCACGGTGAAGATCATCGTCGCGGAACTGCCGTTCTGCACCCGCTTGCCGTTGACCTCCAGCCACATCGACAGCGCCTGCGGATCGCCCACTTCGTCGGCCGTCACCAGCCACGGGCCGATCGGGCCGAAGCCGGGGAAGCCCTTGCCCTTGTCCCAGGTCGCGCCGCGTTCCTGCTGCCATTCGCGCTCGGACACGTCGTTGATGACGCAGTAGCCCGCGACGTGATCGAGCGCGGCGGCTTCGTCCACCTGATAGGCCTCGGTGCCGATGACGACGCCGAGTTCCACTTCCCAGTCGGTCTTGCGCGAACCGCGCGGCACGGTGACGGGATCGTTCGGCCCCTGAATGCAGCTGACCCACTTGTTGAAGACCACCGGCTCCTCCGGGATCGGCAGGTTCGATTCGGCGGCGTGGTCGGCATAGTTGAGGCCGATCGCCACGAACTGCCGCGTGCCCCCGACGCAGGGGCCATAGCGCACCGCGCGGTCGATCAGAGGCAGCGAGACCGGGTCGATCGCGGCAAGGCGGGCGAGCCCTTCGGCGCCGATCGCATCGGGTCCGATGTCGGCGACATGGCCGGAAAGATCGCGGATGCCGCCCTCGGCATCGATCATCGCGGGGCGCTCTTGGCCAGCTTCACCAACGCGGCACAGTTTCATTCGCAACTTCCTTTCTGCATCATCCCAACGCGGCATGGACAGCCGCATGTCATGTTGTATGATGTAGTATGTTTAACTCCGATGCAAGGCCGCAAGGTGCGCCGATGGATTTGCGCATCCTCGATTCCCATCAGCATTTCTGGCGCGTGAATGCTCCGGAATGCGCTTGGCCGAATACCGACTGGCCCCTGCTCCATCGCGATTTCCTGCCGCCCGATCTCGCTGCGGAAACGGCGGGCATCATGCTGACGGGCACCATCCTCGTCCAGTCGCAGCCCGACAATCGCGACACTGACTGGCTCCTCGCCCTTGCCGCGACCGAACCGACGGTACTGGGCGTCGTCGCCTGGGCCGCGCTCGACACGGCGGACGCACCGGCGCGCGTCGCCAAACTCGGGCGCGAGCCCAAGTGCCGGGGCCTGCGCCCGATGCTGCAGGGAATCGCCGACAGCGAGTGGATCCTGAGCGACGCCGTCGCGCCCGCCATCACCGCGATGGTCGCGCATGGCCTGCGCTTCGACGCACTGGTGGAGCCGCGCCACCTGCCCGCCCTCGCCAGCTTCGCGCGGCGCTGGCCGGCGCTGCCCATCGTCATCGACCATGCCGGAAAGCCCGACGCAGCAAACGGCGCCCTCGATCCCTGGCGCGACGATCTTGCGGCCCTGGCCCAGTTGCCGAACGTATGGTGCAAACTCTCGGGCCTACGCACGCAGCAGGCGCCGGGGCAGGAGGCCACCGCGCTGGCGCCTTACGCAGCGCATGTGCTGGCCTGCTTCGGACCACGCACGATGTGGGGCTCCGACTGGCCGGTTTTGCGCCACATGGGCGACAGTTATGCCGACTGGCTGCGCGACACGCTAATGCTCGTCGGCGCATTCGACGACGATACCGATCTCCCCCGCCTGTTCGAAGGCGCGGCCCGCGAATTCTACGGACTGAAGCACGCATGACCCCTCTTTTCGCCGGAGCGCTGGGCTTCGGCTCGGCCGCCATCGGCAACCTCTATCGCCCCGTCACCGACGCCGAGGCCTTCGCCGTGATCGAAGCCGCCTGGGCTGCAGGGCTGCGCTACTTCGACACCGCGCCTCACTACGGCTTCGGCCTCAGCGAAAAGCGTCTGGGCGAAGCACTGGCGGCGCTCGACCCGGCAAGCGAGGCCGTGATCTCGACCAAGATCGGCCGAAAACTCGATCCCGCCCCCCACGCCGATCTTTCCGCCGCCCGGCAGGGCTTCGTCTCCCCCGAGCCGTTCGAGAGCGTGTTCGACTACGGCTACGACGCGGTCATGCGCTCGTACGAAGCCAGCCTGAAGCGCCTGCGCCGCGACCGCATCGACATACTGCTGGCACACGACATCGGCCGTTATGCCCACGGGGACGCACACGAGGATCGGATGCGCGAATTCCTCGGCGGCGGCCTGCGCGCGATGCAGGAATTGCGAACGAGCGGCGCGGTCCGCGCGATCGGGCTGGGCGTCAACGAAACGGCGGTGTGCGAGGACGTGCTGGGCCACGCCGACCTCGACGTGATCCTGCTGGCGGGCCGCTACACCTTGCTGGAACAAGCGCCGCTGGACGGACTGTTCCCGCTCTGCGCGCGGCGCGGCGTGCAAGTGGTCGCCGGAGCGCCGTTCAATTCGGGCATTCTCGCACGCGGGGTGCGGCATCACCCGCCAACCCGCTACGAATACGGAGCGCCGCCGCCGGAGGTGGTCGCGCGGGTGGGGCTGATCGAGGACCTCTGCGCGCAACACGGCATACCGCTTGCCGCGGCGGCGTTGCAATTCGCTGTCCGGCATCCGGTGGTCGAGGCGGTGATCCCCGGCATCGCCTCTTCCGATGAACTGGCGAGCGCGGTCATGCTGGCTGCCACGCCGATCCCGGACGCGTTCTGGGCAGCCCTTGCGGCAGCGGCGTTGATCGACGAGCGGGCCGCCTAGGCCTTCCGCTTCAGGGCGCAATACTCCCGGATGGCTCCCATCAGAGCGCCATCACAACGTCAGGGTCGGCCTGCAGTCGCCCGATATCCTGCCGCGGGGGCGCGCCGAACAGGCGACGATCCGCGCGACTGAACTGCGATAGGCTGTCGTAGCCGACCGCGAAGCCGCGCCGAGCCCGCGCTCGCCCCGGCGACAAGCATCAGGCGCCGCGCCTCCTGCAGACGAAGCTGCTTCTGATAGTCGAGTGGGGTCATGCGCGTGATCGCTTTGAAATGGGCGTGCAGCGAGGATGGACTAATCCCCGCCGCGCCGGCGATCTCCTCGATGCGCAGTCTCCCGTCCACTTCGATTTTCACGGCCAAGTCCTTACCCTCGGGCGCGTCATCGGCCCCAGAGAGTCTCATACTCAAGCGCACCGCCGATCACGCCGCGGTTGCTCCAGAAGCCCTCACCGCCCTCCTCCTATTCGCGTTCGAGCCAGCCGAGTAAAATTGCAAGGTCCGCCGGCTCAGCCTAGGCGACTTCCGGGGCGCTATACATAGAACGAGACCTCGCGCGGCCCCGCGAATGAAACCTGTTCCATTTCGCTTGAGAAGTCCTGATCGCCTTGCCTCCTAGCGGCGGACGCCGCGATGAACTGCGTGCCGAGCGCGGGCTTCACAACGGCGAGCCTGGTCAACCCCGCCGATTTGTTGCGACTGTCGACATAGTTTGGCAGGGCGGTCGCAACCGCCGCGACGATCGGATCGTCACGATGCGGATGCCTGGTTGCGAGCCGGCGCGCGAGTTCTTCATTGTTGTGCCCAACGTCGCGCCTGGCAAGCGCCTTGGGACCAGGAACTACCATTGGATCGTCGGTAGTGCGAAGCTGTCTGGTAGGGAACGCCAACCTCCCCATCCCACTCTGCCGCCTGTCGCGGCAGAGTGGCGGGACCGACAGCTTTACTTGGCCTTAGTGGCCTGACGCTTACGGCGCGGTTTAGCCTCCGCGACAGCGGGTACGGTCGTTTCAACCGCAGTGGTTGCCTCAGCGGCCTCGTTCCCGAATAGGCCGAGCTTGCGCCGGCGCTTCGGCTTTTCGACCACTTCGGCAGTTTCTTCCACCACTGGAATTGAGGCAGCAGACCCTCTCGCCGGCTGAGGTGTCCGTGCCATACGCTTTACCGGCTGCTTCCTCCGCGTCTTGGCGCCGGTCGCGGCCTTTTCTGGCTTCCTCGTTTCGGCAGAGGCAACAGCAGCGGTTTCGACCTTTGGCGCGGCGGTCTCCGGCTCAGCAGTGCTCGAAGATATCTTGACCGCTGGGACGGCTCCCGTATCAGCCCCAGAAGACGGGGAATCCGCGAGAGCTTTGCCAGCCTTTTTTACGTTGCGCCGCTTTGGCAATACCGGAGCAGGCTCCGCCGCAGCCTTCGCTGCCTCCCTCACGGGCTTGGCAGAAGGGGCGGCGACCGAAGAAGCGGGTGCTTGCGGCACATCAGTTACTGGAGCAGCTTTGCGCTGTTTTGGCGCTGCTGTGAACTTCGGCTTTGCCGCACGCTTGGGCTTTCCTGGTGCTGATGCGGGTTCACTTGACGGGCTCAGTTCAACGCTTTCATCGACCGAACCAGTGCGTTCCGGCGCTAAACTTTCAGCGACTGCCTTGCGGCTACCCAATCCGATTTTTTCGGCGATCTCGCGGCGCCGCGCCGCGAATGACGGCGCGACCATCGGGTAGGTCGCAGACAGGTTGTAGCGTTCACGGTATTGTTCCGGGGTGAGGCCGTTGCTCGCCAGGTGACGTTTGAGCGTTTTGTAAGGTTTGCCGTCGATGAGGCTGAGAATGTGATCCGCCGACGCCAGGCTCTTGCGCACTGAAACCGCGGGCGTGAAGATAGGTGCTTCGGGTTCTGCTTGTTCAGGGGCGCTGTCTTCGACCAGAGCGGCCCGTGTCGAGCGAATGAGCCCGGCAAGATCATCGGCACTGACCGTATTGTTGGCGAGATACGCGCTCAGAAGTTGAACGGTGAGTGCAGCAATATCGGAAGTCGGTTCGGTGTCAGGCATCGATTTGCCCCTCTCGGATTTGTAACGACGACGTTGAGCTATTGCCTTTATGGCAATTTGTCATGGATCGACGCGGTTGCAGTGCTTTTCAAGGGTAAATATAGCGAACACCTCGATCTGAGGCACGCCCGACTACAACAATGCGTCAACGGCGCGTGCTCCTATGAGACGATTGGCCAACAGATACTCCTATGGTCGGATTGGCGGCGGCCGGTCAGCATCAATGCCCGATCTGCCCGGCATGCCCCATAGATGTACGGCCTGTTGATAACACGGTGAACAAGCTGCGGAAAAAGGTGTCAATCGACATCCGAAGCTTCATCTGGAGCAGTTCAG